>JAUYSQ010000110.1 GCA_030696285.1 Sulfuricurvum sp.
GGACAAAGGTGGCGGCGAAAAGCATAATGAGGAATGGATAAAGGTATTTGAGATAGGCTCTAAATCCATAGCCGATATCTACTGTCCAGAACAATGAGACTGCAAGCCATGTCAAAAAGAGTACGTAAATCATGACGATACCACTTAGTTTCGGTGATTTGCGATAGAGGATAAACGCGAGGAGAATCATTCCTATCCACGCCATAAGCCTAAGTGCTGAGAGACTCATCCCTAGATCGACGCCTACTTGGAACATCCCTGTGGCGATGGTGAGGAGTAGAAATTTCTCTCGTCCGCTTAGGAGAACTTTTTCCGTTTTGGAGAGCGTGACGTAAGACGGAGTAGAAAATAGTAGTTTAAATGCGTACCCTGTTAATGCAAAAAAGACGACGATATTTAACAGGGTAAACATTTAGTTTTTAGTTCCTTTTAAGAGGTTGTTGTAAATTTTAGCTATTGTTTTCTGGTAGATATTGTACGCAAAAGCAGCTTTAACTCTCGTATATCCATTTTGTCCAAGCTCTCGACATTTGTCAGGATCTAGCAGCAGAGCTATGATAGCATCTGCGAGAGCGGATGGATCTTTGGGTTTGACTAACATACCTGATACTCCGTGCTCTATTACTTCCATAAGGCCATCGACAGCGGATGCAACCACGGGAATACTATAACTCATGGCCTCGATCGCAGTGAGCCCGAACCCCTCGAAGCGTGAGGGGATGGCGACGATGTCCATTTGTCCATAATAACTTTCCAGTGCCTCTTTGGGCTGGAGCCCTGCCCAGATAATAGAATCGCTGATATTGAGCTCAAGGGCTAGATACAGCAAAGACGTTTTTTCTGTGCCGTCTCCCACGATGAGAAGTCTAACATCCGGAAATACAGAGAGAATCTTCGGCATGGATTGCAGGAGCAGGTCAATCCCTTTTTCATGGCTGAGGCGTGAGATGACACCGATGGTGAGCGGTTGGTTTTGAAGTTTAGTGATGGGATATTCTGGAATATCGGTGCAGTTGTAGAGGGTGAAATGTTTTCTCCCTGCATGGTATAACTGTGTGTCATAGAGCTGAGGTTTGGTGTCGAAAAATGCCTCTTCGGAGGATTTGGAAACACATAAAAAGAGTTCGGTCATGTAGTTACTGATAAATTTTGGAACAGTTTTATTTTTATAAATATGCCCAGGTACATGAGCCGTGGCCAATACTTTTTTCGCTCCCAGCATTTTAAAAAGTAAAATAGCCAATGATCCCGGTGCCATGTACTGGACGTGTACGATATCCGGACGGTATTCTTTGAGTACACGACGAAATCCT
>JAUYSQ010000111.1 GCA_030696285.1 Sulfuricurvum sp.
GGTTGATCCGTTTATGAAGCCGATCGATGGAAAAGGGCCGATCTCGGGCAGCCATATTGAGCCGATTATGAAAGCCCCTATCGCCGCGATGAAGCGGGGGATGATCGATGAGGTGTTTAGTGTCGGGGTTAAAACCATCGATGGACTCCTTACCTGCGGCAAAGGGCAAAAACTCGGTATCTTCGCCGGCAGCGGCGTGGGAAAATCAACCCTAATGGGGATGATTGTCCGTGGTGCCGACGCACCTATCAAAGTGATCGCCCTCATCGGAGAGCGTGGGCGTGAAGTCCCTGAATTTATCGAAAAAAGCCTCGGCGGCAATCTGGAAAATACCGTCGTCGTCGTGGCAACGAGTGACGATTCGCCATTGATGCGTAAATACGGGGCATTCAGCGCGATGAGTGTGGCGGAGTATTTCAAATCGCAAGGGCATGATGTCCTTTTTATGATGGATTCCGTCACCCGTTTCGCGATGGCACAGCGGGAAATCGGGTTGGCCTTGGGTGAGCCACCGACGTCTAAAGGGTATCCCCCTTCGTCGTTGACGCTGTTACCGCAGCTGATGGAACGGGCGGGAAAAGAGGAGGGGAATGGTTCGATCACTGCCTTTTTTACCGTTTTGGTGGAGGGGGATGACATGAGTGATCCCATCGCCGATCAGTCCCGCTCTATTCTCGATGGGCATATCGTCCTCTCTCGGGAACTGACCGATTTTGGAATCTATCCCCCGATTCATATTCTCAACTCCGCTTCACGGGTCATGAACGACATCATCACCCCTGAGCATCTCGCCGCCGTTCGCCGTTTTCGCCGTCTTTATACCCTTTTAAAAGAGAATGAGATGCTGATCCGTATCGGGGCGTATGTAAAAGGTTCAGACAAAGAGCTGGACGAAGCGATTGCAAAAAAAGGGGAGATGGAGGCATTTTTGTCTCAAGAGTCAATGAGCTCAAGCACCTATCAAGAGACAATTGATCAGCTGATAGGATTAATGAAATAAATAACTGATGTTACGCAGATGAGTCTTCCCTCGTCATCCTCACGCTTGATCCTGGGCTTCATCCCTGCAAAGCAGAGCTGAATTTTCCGCCTTTATTGGAATGATGAAAGGAAAATATGACTTTCAGGAGCTTATTTTCTAAAATTCATAAGTTTCTTCACCCCCAAAGTTTTTCATTATCTCAAGAAGAATTTTAAATTGTTCACAAGATTGTTTTATTATTTCTTCATATTGTAAAACTTCGGCTACATTTTTACCGGTTTTACTCAGACCACTCGTTAAATCGCGAATAGTCCATTTAATAGGACCAAAAATTGAGGTAGTTTCAAGTAAAATTTGATTCTCCACTTTATATTTTTTAACTAGTTCTTGTTCCTCATTGGTTAATTCAACCCGAGCCTTTACAAGAAAATTCATACCACCAAAAAAAGCAGAATCCTGATCTTTTTTAATAATCAATTTCATTTTTATCCTTTTATTTATGTATAGTCTATGGTATTAAGCTATCTAGGATAGCTTGTATAAAGTATTGTCCGAAGAAAAAATGAAAGCTCTTTAACGAGCCTTTATTTTCGAAGAACATTAGCTTTTTTTAGAAAGCTGCTGATTGTTTGCCCATCTTCCATTCATCATCTGTTTTTATCAGATTAAATGTTTTCTCTTCTTCTTTGCCCATGTATTTTGATTTTGCTTTAACGGTCGCCGTTTCACCATCTTCAGATACATCAGCAGATACAATTTCATATTCTAATTCGGTATACGCTTCACTAAGACATGCTTCTTGATCATCTTCTTTCTCAATCATACCTGTCCCTATTTCGTTACGCACTTTCGGACATAAGGAAATAGAGGCCATAAGTTTCACCGCTGGGGCTCCTTCTTCACCTAAAAAAGCTTGAAGGCTTTTGACATCTCCAGATTTTAAGTTGTCGTAAAAAGACGCAACAGATGACTCAGGACTTTGGCTACAACCGCTCAGCATCAATACAGTGACGAGTGATAGAAGGATTTTGGATGAGGTCATGAGTTTTTCTCCGCGATTGTTCGAATATTTTGTTGAATATCAGACAAGAGGTAAAGAATGTAGAAAAACATCACTACCCCAACAGAACCTAATAGAATAACTATAAGCCCTGAGAAAAATCCAGTACTACCCATAGTTACGAATCCACCTATTATTACTGACAGGAGAGAAATACCTGCAAAAATATCGAGCAGTTTTCCACCCATTCCAAGCACAAAAGAACGAACCATACAATCTCCTCAAGAAAGAAATTAGTTTTGTGCCATTGCGGGCTAAGTGACAGTTTTTATAACTATCTTTGAGAAATTAATTTTTCTTTATAAGAACATTGTGAACATACGCAAGATTACCAGACATAGTACTATGGATAAAATTTTGCTCAGAAGATCCGATGCCTAATGCATCTCCTACTTGAATGGGTTTTTTAAGATGTACTATCGTATCAAAATCTTTAGTATCATCTATATAACATCTATCATCTTTCACTCCGAAAGATAGATTAACATCAATGTGATCTATTAAATCCATCGCCTGAATGTTATGTCCTGACGCTTCAGTGTATTTGACGAAATTATTACTTATTTGGCATGTATACAAAACCCTTGTTTTACCATTTGATTCAACAATATCCCATTTTGGATTTTGACATCCAGTATAATCAGACCATTCTTTCAAAACTTGACCATATGTGACATCATTTATTCCTGACGATTGTGTCCCTTTATGGTTTTGACACGTATCAATTTCATTACTGCATCCTTGAAAAAGAACTGCAGCAATCACCATCCCCAAAACACTAACTTTAACCATTTTATGCTCCTAGTTTCAATTTAATTTATATAAAGTTATTTCGCTGGATAGACTTCGTTCTCATACAAAAACATATCACGGTTTGTGAGTTTGTAGCTTTTACCTGAATCTTTGGCTAATGGGTCGGGTACTGCATATACTGTCCATGATGATGGAAGCGCTTCGTTGAAAGAATTGATGGAAGAAATCATACTCTGCTTACCATCTTTTTCATTTGTTCCACCGAAATAACAGGTCGTTTGAAAGTCAACAATATTTCCTTTTTTAACGCTGTAGGTAGATTTTTTATCGTCGAGGATTTTACCGTTAATCATTTCATAGCATACCATTTCCGAATTCATTCTCGTACCTGGAATTTTTTGACTGTAAGTCATGACTCCAGGAGTTTCCGCCTCGAAAACAAATTTGCCATTTTTGACAAACTCATTAGGAATTTTGAAATGTGTTTTTAATCTGAATGTGTAAATGTTCCCATGATCTGCTCGTGTGGCTTCGTTCAGAGAGGAGAGATCAAAGGCTTTTTTATCATTGGCATACGGATTTGAGAAGCCAGTGATGGGGTTGGTTCGTACAAATGTTTTTCCATTGACGGCATCGTTTTGAAAGTTTCTGATAACATTATTATTTTTTGTACCTGGATCAAACATAGCTCTTAAGCATCCAGATCCATTTGTGGCAGCGTATGTCATTAGTCTGTTGTTTTGCGTTTGCCATCCATCGTTTCGATCAAGCTCAGCATAATCAATTTTGGACAATCCGCGCAGAAATGGATTCTCTGCAAGCTTCGGAAGATCGGGGAGGTCTTTGACGAGCACTCCAGCCGGGGCTGAAGAACTAACCGACGATGAAGATCCGTCCGATGATGCTGTTGCGCTGGAAACGACTTTGGAAATGCCATTAAAGACATCTCCGAGCGTATAGGTTACCGCCATAGCGGATGAGGCTGCTAGACTGAGGGATAAGAGTGCGGCTAAGTGACGTTTTTTCATGTTGTTCTCCTGTTACCAAGCCGATGAGATGGCGAAATTCACCATTGCTTGTTTCGGATAGCTTGTTCCATCTACTTCTCCTGATTTACTTGCCATTTGTGCTGAGAGTTCGAAGTGAAGCCAGTCAGGACCTGTTGCAAGACCTGCTGTATAGATTACCCCTGCTTCGTCATTGGAGGCAATGTTTTTCATCAAACCGATATTAAGCTCCAATGCACTAAGATCGAAGTTTGCCCCACCACCAATGTAACGGGTGTTATAGCCAACAAGGGATTCGTTCTCGGTGAGATCCACATCCATCGCGACTTCTGCCCACTCATTGAACTTATAGGCGCCACCTGCACGGACAGCAGGTTTAATCTCATATTCTCCGCCACCAATTTTATCAAAAGAAGGGGTATTGAGGTTTTTGCCTACCAGTGCAACAGTAAGATTTTCTACTTTGGTTGGTTTGAATGCCAAACCTAAATCGATACCGAAAGTGGAAGAGTCAACGGCATTATCATTGATATTATCCAAGGCATTGTCGTCATCAAGTTTGACGCTTTTATAGAATGATTTACCCTTCATGTATTTGAGTGCTCCCCCAACGGAGAGTGAGCCGTATCCCGTGTTAAAAGCGTGTCCATAGGCAAGAGGAATCTCATACACTGCGAGCCCTACGACATCGACGTTGGTTGTGCCGTTGTCAATTGCGTATTGTATCGAGGTGGCGTTATAGGTTGTAAGATCAGAAGCTACAGGCGTTCCGCTTGTAATGTCAAAATAGGTTCCAGCTGTGCTGCCCTCAAAAATCAGTGCTGTATGTGTTGGATCAACATTAACAACTCCTCCAATATCGGACGTACCAAATAGTCCTGTTCCAAATGAGCCAAATGAAATACCCAAGTCAGCAGTAGGATTTACTTGAAATCCTGTACCGTCCATCCCTGCAATAATACCTTGTGCTTGGATGAGGGTGTTGATTTGGTCCACGGTAGCATTTTCCGCATTGCCATCAACCAAATCCGATACACCTGAAAAATCAAGATTACTTAAATCACCAATCGCTTTACCCGCACCGGTATCTTTGAGTCCGATACCAGCACCAATATGAATGCTGAATTTCTCCGCATTGTTGGCCAAAAGGGCAGGGTTGTTGTAGGCTGCGAGTGATGATGGAGAGGTAGCGATACCTGCTCCCCCCATAGAAGCGGCTTTGGCTCCTAATACTTGAAACTCCATAGCGGAGGAAAGGGTTGCGACACATGCAGACGCGACAAATGAGAGGATGATTTTGGATGAGGTCATGAGTATTCCTGAGGGTTAAATAAATTTGGTGATATTTTTTCATAAATTAGTTGTATTTAAGATAAAAAACAACTTCTTAGAATAAAAAACGATAAATTTTGTGGGATTGAAGAGAGATGAAGTACCTGAATATAGATCAGATACCGCATCCTTTTTTATCTCTAAAGACCGCTTGCGGCTGTTGTAGCTCCTGTGGTATTGTTCTCCGTTATGCCCCAATGGACAAGAATATTAGCTTTGGTTGCACCAATGGCATTGGAATACATTGTTTTAAGGACACTCCAAAAGCCTCCTCCGATAGCAGGTCCAACTCCATACCCTTCATAGTGAATACCTCCCATCCCGAGGGCATGAGCAAATTCATGGATAGAGATGTCGGTTGATGGTAAGCATTGGGCCGAGCCAATATCCAGATGCTGTTTGCCGTTTAGCGTACCCGTTTGTTCACCGCATGGACGCCAATCTGGACCTGCCCAAGGCGCTCCAGGATTCGTTGTATTGGTGGTCATTTCACTCACCGTAATACCTC
>JAUYSQ010000116.1 GCA_030696285.1 Sulfuricurvum sp.
AGCGGTTTTTTATCCGGCAGCGGTATTCGCGAAGAGGACGGTAAGCCGGTTCATGATGAGAATTATCAGACCAATGTAAACGGTCTTTTTGTAGCAGGTGATATTACCCAAGAATCAGGGGGATCAATTGCACTTGGGCTGAATCATGGCTATGCGATTGCGCAGGATATTAAAGCGTTGCGGTAGTTGCCTTTGATGCGTCTGTCATTCCGTGCCACGACACGGAATCCATAAATAGTAATATAGATACCGTGTCAAGCACGGTATGACAAAGTCAAGTACGGTGTGGCAAAATGACAGTGCAGGGTTAGCTATTTAGTTGAGGCTGGAAAGAATCTCTTTTTCAACTGCATCGATTTTTTGTGTGCCGTCAATACGAATATATTTGACTGTTTCATCAGACGCAGCTAACATACTGTAATAATTGACTAAAGGCTGAGTTTGCTCATGATAGACACTGAGACGGTCAAGGACAATCTCTTCTTTATCATCAGCACGTTGAACAAGATCTTCACCTGTTTCATCATCTTTTCCGTCGATTTTTGAAGGATTGTAAAGGATGTGATAGGTTCGTCCTGATGCAAGGTGTGCACGACGACCTGACATACGTTTGACAATTTCTGAATCAGGAACGTCAATTTCGATGACCGCATCAATGGCGACACCAGCTTCTTTGAGAGCATCTGCTTGCGGAACGGTACGGGGAAAACCATCGAGTAAAAAGCCGTTTTTGCAATCATCTTCCAGGATACGCTCTTTAACAAGGCCAATAATGATCTCATCCGTAACGAGTTTACCCGCATCCATAAATGATTTCGCCAATGTACCCAATTCTGTACCCGCTTTGATCGCGGCACGAAGCATATCTCCTGTTGAGATTTGCGGAATCTCAAAAGCCTTGGTCAAAAACTGGGCTTGCGTCCCTTTTCCGGCACCCGGTGCGCCTAAAAGAATAATTTTCATGGTATCAGTTCCTTATTATATTTTTATACGCTATCGGAATAAAATCCCGATTAGCTACGCTAACGCTGAGTTTCCTTCGGCAGGAAGCCCATCATAAATGATATTTTTTATGTATAGTTCCATCTCATCAACAATTTCGTCGATGGTGCGTTCGCCGTTGATCTTTTTGAGAAGATTTTTCGCCTCGTAAAAGCTTTGAATATCCGCTAAAGGCTCCGAGTAGACTTTCATACGGTTATTGAAAACTTCAGTTTTGTCATCCGCACCGCGAGCACGTCCAAGTACACGATCCTGTGCTACTTCTTCACTCACTTCAACTTCAATAACGCTCATCAGTTTAACGCTTTCATCAGCAGCCAAAAACTTGGTAAGCTCATTCATTTGTTCATGAGAACGCGGATAACCGTCGAAGAGAACAATATCACTTGGAGCATTTTTGATCGCACTGGTAATGGTTTCGATGGCAATTTCGATCGGGACAATAAGTCCCTTGCTGATGAAACTGTCGATCAATTGACCTCGTACACTTCCACTGGCTACTTCCTCTCGGAGAAGATCTCCGGTGGAGTAGTGGACGATAACGTCACTATTACGAGCAGCAATAATTTGCGCATCGGTCGTTTTTCCTGAACCCGGGGCGCCGATGATCAAAAAAAGTTTCTTCATATTTATTTGCTGCTTTCACGCAAACGGATATGAAGTTCACGCAGTTGAGTCAACTCGACCGGACTTGGCGCTTTCGTCATAATACACGATGCTTTTTGCGTTTTTGGGAATGCGATAACGTCGCGGATACTATCTTTTTTCGAGAGTAACATCATGAAACGGTCAAATCCGATGGCGAATCCACCGTGAGGAGGGGCACCGAATTTAAGCGCATCGAGGAGGAAGCCAAATTTTTCTTGCGCCTCTTCTTCTTCTATCCCTAATAATCTAAAGATTTGCTCTTGGAGCGCTTGCTTATGGATACGAATTGATCCGCCGCCTAGTTCTGTACCGTTGAGAACAATATCGTAGGCAATCGACTCAATATCTTCTAAATGTTCGTGATTAAGATCACGCGGCATAGTAAAGGGGTGGTGCAACGCTTTTACGCGTCCGTCTTCGATCTCGAACATCGGGAAATCGACAACCCATACGAATTCGAAACGATCTTTATCTATTAAGTTCATTTTTTCATGCTCGGCGATGAAAATACGGAAACGTCCCATATAATCGCACACGGTTTTTTTATCTCCGGCACCGAAGAAAACCACGTCGCCTACTTGCAACTGGGTTCTATCCACGAGGAGTTGAAGATCTTCAGCAGAGAAAAACTTCTCTAAAGGACCTTTTAGACCATCCTCTTTCATTTGGAAGTAGCCAAGCCCTTTTGCCCCAAATTTACGGACATAATCTTCAAAGCTTTTCATTTCACGTTTGGAGAAAACCAAATCAGCGCCCGGAACACGGAGGGCTTTAATGCGGTTCATTTTTGGATTTACTGCGATGGATGTGAAAATCTCGTTATCACAACGCTCAAAAATATCAATAACATCCACCATTTTAAGATCATAACGCAAGTCCGGCTTATCGGAGCCATACCATTCCATTGCATCGGCGTATTTGATACGGTTAAACGGAGTAACAACGGTGTGCCCTGCGCTTGCGAACATTCCTGTCATTAACTCTTCGGCGACACGGATAACGTCTTCTTGGTTACAGAAGCTCATCTCGACATCGATTTGGGTAAATTCAGGCTGACGGTCGGCACGTAAATCTTCATCGCGGAAACATTTGGCAATTTGGAAATAGCGGTCAAATCCGCCCACCATCAACAGCTGTTTAAACAACTGTGGTGATTGGGGGAGGGCGTAGAACTCACCTTCGTGAACACGGCTTGGGACGAGATAGTCACGCGCACCCTCGGGGGTTGATTTGGTCAAAATCGGTGTTTCCACTTCCAAAAATCCGAGACCATCGAGAACGTTACGCGCTGCGATGGCTGCTTTGGAACGGAGTAAAAAGGTGTTGTACATTGATGGATTACGCAAATCCAAATAGCGATATTTGAGACGTGTCTCTTCGCCGACATTGTTATCACCGATCGTAAAAGGGACGGGCTCAGAGCGGTTCTCGATGATGAGCTCATCAACAACCACTTCGATGGCACCGGTTTTGAGACGCGGATTGACCAGCCCCTCGCCACGTGCACGGATACGTCCATGAGCGATGAGGACAAACTCATCACGTACTTCGCTTGCCAGTTTGTGCGCATGTGCATTGTCTGCAGGGTCGCATACAAGCTGAATTAGACCGCTTTTATCGCGTAAATCGATAAAAACGATACCACCGTGGTCGCGGTAACTGTTCGCCCAACCACATAAAACGACGTTATCGCCGACGTTTGCTTCACTTAAATCGGTACAAAAATGACTTCTCAAATCAAAGTCCTTAGGTTTAGTTTTCGCAATTATATCTTTTAGAAACTTTTGGTTTGATAATGATCACTTTACCGCTTCCCATAAAGTAAAATTTTTCCGTATTTCCATCCCCAAATCACAAATAAGAGAACCCATGTTGTGACAGTGAGATCAAAGATCCAAGGATGAGAAGCTCCGAATCCATGGTCGATGGAGAGTGCTGACCGTGCGATAATGACCACCTGAGTCCACCAAAATAGAACAATGGCAAGAGTATCGGCGTGAGGAGGCTGCCCTGAGTGTCCCAATGTCACCCGCGTTCCGAATCCGATCAATACGGTTGTCAAAAATCCTAAAATCAATAGGTGTGTTCCTAAAAATAAGAATGAAGTGGCAGTGACAATTTCAATTATCTGAGCCAGTGCGCCTAAAAATAGCCCTATGGGGAACCAAAAGAGTGCCAAGTGAAGTATCCATAAAATCGCTGGAGATTGAAACGGTGAGAGTTTCCAACGCAAAAATTCTCTTAAAAGATAGCCTGCGAGGATGAGGCTGACGGTTGCTTCGGGGAAAGGGAAAACCAGAACTGCCAAAAGTGTTTTTAGCGTTAAGAGTGCGAACGTAATTTCAATAAATCGGGGAGATTTTTCGGCTTGTGAATGGCTGAAAAAGGGGATCATCCGTTGTGCTACGCTAAACGTTAAAAATATCAAAAAAAGATTGATTATGATGGGCGAGACGAGATTAAGCCAGTTGAAAATTATCCCAAATTGTTCTAATCCATAACACAGCATCCAGATGAAATGGGCACCTAACCCAATGAAATGAGCCACTAAAATCCAAAACGGATCATTTTTCATGGGGGATTGTCCGTTTTGATAAATCCACCACAGTGTAAAAATTGCCATACTGTGTGCAAAAAGGGTAACGGCTATAGCTGCTAAAACGACCCATTGGGAGAGTAAAGAGCCTATAAAAAAGAGGGCTGCCCCTATTTGATAGAGCCAAGTAATACGGGTATAGACTTCGCGCGGTATCGTAGGACTGGAGCAAAATCGGGGAAATGTCGTAAACAAAAAGCCGTGAAATAACTGGCCAAAAACGATAAAAGCGAGGGAGTAGAGATGAAACTGATTTTCAGCAATATTCAGAGTAATAACGCCTTTGTGTGCGAAAGTGAAAACAATCATCGAGACTATCGCCCATAGTACGCCGAAAAGAAAAAAGGGTTGGTGAGGCTGAGAGAAAAAATAGTTTTTAACTTTGGGCAGCTGGGGTGAAAATGTGTTCATGATAAGATCCTCTTGAAAAAGGGAAGTATAACGTGAAGTCTAATGGGGATGATTGATGGAAGTCAAGAAAATATCTCGTTATTGCGATATAATTTATTCATTAAAATACTATATAAGTTTGGAGATTTCCCATCGTGCAGCTGATGAAAGCTTTTTTCCTTGTCGGTGTGAGTGTGAGTGTGTATGCCCTCACTCTCGAAGAAGCGATTGATCGTACTTTAAAGACTCATCCCAATGGTCAAATCGCATCGCTGCAGTATGAGAGTGCTGTGGAAGCCAGAAAGAGTTTGGATTCAGCCCTTTATCCTCGTATTGATGCCAATACCAACTATTTTCCGACTAAAACGTTTGTGATGCCTGTCAATGGAGCGTTTGCAACCAAGCAAGGAGATGCTTTTCATGCCGATGTGAGCGGATCGTATTCGCTGTGGGATTTTGGACGCTCCCGGGACAAGATCAATGCCTCTTTGAACTCACAAGAGGGGGCAGATTCAACCAAAAAACTAACCCGAAGCGAGTTAATACAACAGGTATGGTCGCAGTATTACGGTGTCGCCTATGCGCACTCGCTGATCGATACAGCGGATGCTTCGGTGAAGTTTTATGAGGGCGAATACAGTCAAGCACGGAATATGCGTCTAAACGGTCTCAAAACCGAAGCAGACGAATTGCGTTTTAAAGCATCGTTGATGGAGTCACAAGATCGTGCTGCAATTGCCCGAAGCGAATACGATAAAGTGCGTTTAGCTCTTGGGCTTTTGATCGGAAACGATGAGTTGATAAGTGTGAAAAAAGAAGAGTTAGATCAACGCTGTGAAGTGATAACGACTCAAAATAGTTCATTAGAGGTGTTGCGCCAAGAGTTGAGGACGAATAATCCGCGCCTCAAAGTGTTACGCTCGTCTATTGATTCGGCTAAAGCGTTATCCAATGTCTCTAATAATGAGAAATATGGGAATGTAGCGCTGATGGGTTCATATAGTTATGATAATTCTCTTTCGTCGTATGACAGCTATCAAGCGGGAATTACGGGGACGCTACCTCTGTACGATGGCGGAAAACTCTCTGCAGAAGCACAAAAAAGCCGTATTGCATACGCAATAGCCCAAAAAGAGTTCGAGAGTGCCGAGCGTGAACTGTGGCAAGAGATGTACGGTGCGTATCGTGATTTGATAGATGCTGATACGTCGATTCAGGCAAAAAAAGGGGTGATCGAAGCAACGGTAAAATCGTTGCACCTTAGTGAGGGACGATACAAACAGGGATTAGCAACGTACGTCGATGTGCTGGAAGCTCAAAGTACGTTAGAGAATGCTTATGCCGGTTTTTCTAAAGCGAAATATCAAAAGATTCGTGCTTTTGCACAGATACAAAAATTGTTAAATTCTGCCCAAACTGGGCAAGCTTTAGTGCCATAGCGGCGAGCGTAGAGAAAGGGACGTGTTCCTTTATCGTTTCAAAAAAATAAAAAGGGTGTGAAAATGACGTTTGCAAATAGCACAAAATGGATTATTGGTGGAGTTATTCTCATGGGTGCCGGAGCGTTGATCACCACCAAAATTTATCTACCAAAATTAACACCTGTCCCTATAATAGTAAAAATACCAAGTTCGATGAATACCATAAACGGTATTGGGACACTCGAAGCCAAAGAGGTAGTTGTCCTTGCTCCCAAAACAACGTCTAAAATTGAATTTCTTTATGCCGATGAGGGAGATGCCGTTCGTGAGGGGCAAGTGCTGGCAAAAATGGAAATTTCAGAGCTACGCGGAAATCTTCAAGAAAGTACTGCCAGCATCGCAAAAAGTCGTTCACAGTTGGTTTCACAGCGAGCAATTATTGATGATTTGGAAGCCAAAAAAAGTTTAGCCGATATTACTCTCACGCGTTATAAAACACTTTTGGGTGGTGGATTTGTCACACAAGCTGAGTTTGATACCGCCCAAGCCGGCGCACGAAGTGCGACTGCACAGCTAACAAGCGCAAAAGAGAATCTCAAGCAATCCGAACATGAGATCGAAAAATCTCAAGCAGTACGAATGGGACAACAAGAAAAAATTGATGATCTTACGCTTCGCTCACCGTTTAATGGAATTGTCATCTCTCGCGAAGCAGAAGTGGGGAGTACTGTAGGGGGAGGGGTTTCAGTATTTCGACTTGCCGATCCGAAAATGGTATGGGTAAAAATCTATATTGATGAACGTCAAAGCGGAGCGTTAAAGGTAGGTCAGAATGCAACGGTAATTCTCAGATCGTCACCCGATACAAAACTCTCAGGTAAAGTACGCAGAATTGGGATGGAAAGTGATCGAACGACTGAAGAACGGGTCGTTTATATCGTATTGGACAGTGCTCCCCTATCGTTGCACTTTGGAGAACAAGCTGAGGCACAAATCACTGTTGAATCCAAAGCTAACACAGAAGTTAGACCTCAAATATGATCAATCTCGCACAACGTGATATCGCCCATTCGCTGGGAAAATTTATCACCACCGCGCTGGGCGTCGGGATGCTTATTGGTGTTGTTCTCATTATGATCGGAGTCTATCGGGGGATGGTACACGATGCGATGATCGTCCCCCATGATATTTCCCCTGATTTGTGGGTGGTTCAAAAAGATACCTTGGGACCTTTTGCTGAAAGTTCCCGTCTGCACGAAGATCTAAAATACTCACTCAAAGGGTTTTTAGGGGTAAAAGAGGTACATCCCCTCACGTTTCAAAGCCTTCAAATCCCTCAAGGAAAAAAACCAATACGGGTATTTGCATTAGGATACGAAGCACTTAGCGGTTATGAACCTTTTACCCTTAGTGCGGGAAGAGAAATTCAAGTTCCTCATCAAGAAATCATCGTCGATACCAAAACAGGATTTAAAATCGGAGATCGTATTCCTTTGGGACGTGAACTCTATACCGTGGTAGGAATGACGCACAAAGCGGTTTCATCGGGTGGTGATCCGATGGTCTATCTCGATCTCTCCGAAGCACAAGAACTCCAATTTTTATTTAGTAATGAACAAATACGCAATGACCGTACACGTGGAGGAAACAGTGCTTCAACCTCAACCGTCAATACCTTTGTTTTAAAACTAGAGGATGGATTTGACCCCACCGGTGTCGCAAAAGAACTGGAGCGATGGAAACATCAAGAGGTCTATACCGCCGATGAACAAGCAACGATTTTGACTAAAAATTTGATTGAGCGTTCCGCGAAACAAATCGGGATGTTTACGGTGATTTTGCTTATCGTCTCTTCGGTGATTATCTCTCTCATTATTTATACTATGACCATCGGTAAAATGAAAGAAATTGCTATTTTAAAACTTATTGGTGCACCCAATATCACCATAACGAAAATGATCGGACAGCAGTCAGTATTGCTGGGGGTGCTTGCGTTTATCGGAGGCAATCTCTTCGCTCATGCAAGTGCCGGCATCTTCCCAAAAACGGTTATTCTTGTCCCAACGGATGCGATGAAGCTTCTGGTAATCGTCATTATTGTAAGTATACTTGCCTCTCTCTCAGGGATTCGCACTGCACTGAAGGTTGATCCTGCCAGTGCCATCGGAGGATAAATGAGACACCCTATAATAGCCATGAGCGGTATTTCAAAAACGTATGGTGCGGGCGATAGTGCCGTCATGGCAATCAAAGAAGCGACATTTGAGATTTTTTCAGGTGAAACGGTTGCCCTTTTAGGTCCAAGCGGTTCGGGAAAAACGACGCTCATTACGATGGTGGGGTGTATCACCGAACCTACGACGGGTAAACTCATATTGAATGGAGAGCTGGTTTACGATGAGAAGTGGTGCATCAAAGATACCCGTAAGCTCCGTCGGGAAAATATAGGGTTTATTTTTCAATCGCATAACCTCATTCCTTTTTTAAATGTAAAGGAAAATGTGACACTGGTACCACTATTAAATGGAATTTCAGACAAAGAAGCTGACAACCGTGCCCGGGATTTACTAGAGTATTTAGGGGTTGGGGATAAGCTCACTAAAATGCCCTCACAACTCTCAGGAGGTCAGAGTCAGAGAGTTGCCATAGCGCGCTCATTGGCGAATAATCCAAAAATAATTTTGGCGGATGAACCCACTGCAGCTTTAGATGCCGAACGGGCTCTTTCGGTTATGCAATTGCTTAAAAAACTTTCACTTGAACAAGAAGTAGCGATTGTTGTCGTAACCCATGATGAGCGGATGCTACCGCTGTTTGATCGGATTTTACGGGTTGAAGACGGGTATGTGAGAGAAGACTTTTTAAGAAGAGAAGGATAATCTAAAATGTGCTAGTATAAAAAAAGTAAATAAAATATTCATGATTTTTTAGAGTGGGTTATTTATCCAAAGGTAAATGAAATAATGATTCGAAAAATAACTGGATTCGTTGCCCTATCTGTCATTTTACAAGCAGATCCGTATATTTTAGGGCAGGGTGTATATATTGATAAGATGTTAACCGTAGGTGGATACTTTTCTACAGAATTTGAGTCAAAAGAGAGTCAAGAAACCTTTAGAATTGATGACGTGGCCATTATGGCATACGGTGAACTTAATCCTACCTTTTCGTATTTGGCAGAACTTGAGGCTATCGGGTTTTATTCTAAGAACTTTTCCACTGGAAATGAAAGTGGAAGTCAAAAATTTCATGTAGAACGTTTTTATGGCGATATGTGGCTCATGGATGCGTTTAATATTCGTTTTGGGAAACAGATTACCCCGATAGGGTATTGGAACACGGAACCGATTAATGTTTTGCGTGATACTACTTCCAATCCCCTTTACAGCAAACTTCTTTTTCCTAAGTTTTTAACAGGTATTGATATTAATGGCTATATTTTACAGACAGAGGGGATGCACTACCATTTGTTTGGGCAAAAAAATCAGGATTTAGACGAAGAGTATATTAATATTCCGAATGAGCATTTCTTTGGATTATCAATTGAAAATGAGTTTTCATCTGAGTGGAATGGGGGAGGAAGTGTCGGCGAATATATTACGCTAACGGATCAACGGACCCGTTTCGCTCAAGCAAATGTTAAATATGATGATACACAATGGCAAATTCTTGCTGAGGGAATGATTACTGACAGTAAATATAGCAATCAAGAGAGTGCTCATGCTGTTTCCGGATATGTGCAAGGAATGTATCGCTATACGCTTAAGCATGCATTTGTAGGACGTTATGAATATTTTAATGATCATTATTCGAAGTATGAAGACACTATCGGTACTTTCGGATACAGTTATCGTCCTTTGTATCCTGTTTCGTTAAAAGGGGAGTATCAGTGGCATTCACTTAGCGATGAAAACCGCTTTTTATTTTCCTTTTCGGTATTGTTTTGATGAAATGGCTAATTTTGTTTTCTGGGCTTTGGCTTATGGCTTCGGGGGCAGAATACAGCGTGATCGTATCCAAAAAAGTTTCTTTTTCGGCGCTAACCTCTCAACAAATACGCGATATATTCTTACAAAAACGTCATATGATAGGGGATCAAAAAATAATTCCTATCAATTTATTAGGACAGGATGAAGCACGGAGTGCATTTGAATCTACAATATTAAAGATGGATCGAGATAGGCTGAATGTATACTGGGTCAAACAACATTTTCAAGGGGTTGTTCCTCCACTAACGCAGCCCTCTTTTGAATCGATCAAAGTTTTTGTCCAAAACGTAGAAGGGTCTATGGGATATGTACCATCCATCCTTGTTGATAATAGCGTGAAGGTTGTCTATGAGTTTTAAACTAAAAACAATTTTACTTTTTTTAGGGATCAGCTTAATTCCTTATGCCCTGACAATGTTGTTATTAGGTAACTCATTCCGACACGAGCAATATAATGCGATTACTCAGGAAATGAATACCCAGCTAAGGCTGACGGCGGAGCGGATTAATCAACACCTTTCAACGCTCCGAAGCGATATGTCGTTTATTGCCAAATCCGATATGATGAATGACATCTATACGAAAGATTTAGATCGTCGAATCAGTAATATGCTGTTGGCAAAGAAAAATGATATGAAAATGGAAGGGGATTTTTATCTCGTTAATGAAGAAAATACAATTATTGCTTCAAGCGATTTTAGTTCTATTGCAAAAAAAGAGACGAGGAAACCGTTCTTTATCGTCCCTATAGTATCGAGTTTTAATCAACAGCAGATCGGTAAATTAATCGTTATTTACTCTCTGAAAAATTTCAAACCATTTTTTAGCAACTCTTTGCAGCGTCACTATTATATTTCTCATCGTGATGGAACCATAAGCCTGCGTCCAAGCGTATTTGAGGAATCGCTGAAAGTATCCAGATCTCTTGCTGTTAAGCCTGATTTGAAACTTATTTTAGAAGAAGATAAAGCCTTTGCCTATCGTTTGTTATATAAATATGAGCAGTGGTTTATCCTCTTGTTGATCGCGGGGGCATTCTTTATTTCTGCAGCAGCGTATTATGTGGCTACAGAGCTTATTCGCCCCGTAATCACCCTTTCAGATACCGCTAAACAAATTACGCGAACTCAAGATTATACACAGCAAGTCGCCATTGATCGTGATGATGAAATAGGACAACTTTCTGATGCGTTCAATACAATGATTAGTGGAATCGGGCATGCGCTAGGAGAGATCACGGCACTCAACAAAGAGATTGAGGATACACAGCGTGAAGTTGTTTTTACGATGGGTGCGATCGGGGAAAGTCGTTCAAAAGAGACGGGAAATCATGTTAAACGGGTGGCTGAATATACAAAATTGCTTGCATTGCATTATGGCCTTAATGAAAATGAAGCCGAAATGCTCAAGCAAGCTTCCCCGATGCACGATATCGGGAAAGTCGCGATTCCCGATGCCGTTCTCAATAAGCCGGGACGCTTTGATGAAGAAGAGCGTCGTATAATGGATACTCATGCGGCACTGGGATACGAGATGCTCAAATATTCCAATAAATCACTCCTTATGATGGCAGCTACGGTTGCGTATGAACACCACGAGAAATGGGACGGCAGCGGCTATCCAAGAGGCTTAAGTGGTGAAAATATTCATATCTATGGGCGTATTACGGCGTTGGCAGATGTTTTTGATGCTTTGGGAAGTGATCGGGTTTATAAAAAAGCATGGAATGATGAATCAATTTTCACATTGTTTAGAGAAGAGAGGGGAAAACATTTTGATCCTGCCCTTATCGATATCTTTTTTGACCATTTGAATGATTTTTTGGCGATACGCAATCAATTAAAGGATGTAGAAGTATGAGTGAACGTTTTAATAGTGCAGCAGCAGGATGGGACAAAGGGGATATGCGCCAAAACATTGCAGACGCAGTTTTTCAAACCATTGTGAGTCGAATAGCTTTAACCAATAATATGAAAATTATGGATTTCGGGGCAGGGACGGGACTTTTGAGTTTTAAAATTGCCCCAATGGTAGGCTCGGTCGTCGGCGTGGATCTTTCTGAAAAAATGCTCGAACAGCTCGAAGCAAAAAATACAGATGAGTTGAGCGTTGAAGCACTCTATCATGATATCCTTGCCTCTTCATTAGGGTGTGAATTTAATGGGATTGTAAGTTCGATGGCGATGCATCATGTTGAGGATACGGCGCATTTGTTTCGTGAGTTTTATGCTCATTTAAAAAAAGACGGTTTTATCGCTATTGCCGATTTGGAAGAGGAAGACGGATCGTTTCATACACATGGAAATGAGGGTGTTTACCATTTCGGATTTAATCGTGAGCAATTACGAAACACCATCGAAAATGCCGGTTTCAAAAACGTCCGTTTTCATGAGGTGTATCGAGTCGAAAAAGAGAATGGAAATTATCCTATTTTCGTTGTTACTGCGATGAAATAAAATGGCAAAATGCCACATATTTATCCTCATTTGAAAAGTTGGCTATAATAGCCTGAAAATCATTGAGTCAGCGAGAAAACCATTGAAATTAGAATCTATTAACCGTGTCGGTATCATTTTACGCCCTTCAACGCCTGAGCTTAAAGAGATGTTTTTAGAAGCCAAACGTATTTTTGAATCCCGTGGAATCGAAGTTTCCATCGATCATATCAGTGGAGGGATGATTGATGTGATGGGTCAGCCTTTTGAGATGATGTGTAAAAATAGTGATTTTTTAGTCACCATCGGCGGGGACGGAACGCTCATTTCGGCGGTGCGCCGCTCATACCTCTATCAGCTTCCGGTACTAGGTATCCATGCAGGTAAATTGGGGTTTTTGGCAGATTTGGATTTTGCCGAACTTGAGCTCTTTGTGGACAAACTCATTGCAGGAGAGTATCGTATCGATAAGCGTGCAATGCTTCAAGCCACCATTGTCACAAAAAATGGTGAGAGTAAAGTCGTTGCTTTTAATGATATTGTTTTAACACGCCCTTCTATCTCAAAAATGATTCGTCTTGAAACCTATGTGGATGGAAAAAATTTTAATACCTATTACGGTGATGGCGTGGTGATCTCTACTCCGACCGGTTCTACTGCCTATAACCTCTCAGCAGGCGGTCCCGTCCTCTTTCCACATACGAATGTCTTTGCTTTAACTCCTATTTGTCCTCATTCTCTCACACAGCGTCCTGTTGTCCTCCCTGGGCATTTTGAGATTGAAATCAAAACTCCCGATGCAAGTGCGCTTCTGATCGTCGATGGACAGGATATGGTTGAGATTACGGACAGTGATACGGTGCATATTAAACTAGCTGACGGCGGTGCGCATCTTATTCATCGCAGTGAATTCAACTATTTTGACGTTCTTAGAGAAAAGCTAGGGTGGGGGAATTAAATCGTGATAGAACGATTTTATCTAAAAGAATTTTTATCCTTTAAAGAGGCAGAACTCGAATTTAAGCCGGGTTTGATTGTTTTTACGGGTCCAAGCGGCAGCGGTAAATCGATTTTGATGCGTTCCCTTTTGGCTTCTGTGGGATTAGACAGTGTCGATGCCTCGGTATGTGAGTCCTCTGTTGTATGGAAAATCGATGAAGAACTTTACGGTATTGACAATGAGTTTCCCAATATTTTTCGGCACGTTAAAAAAGAGAAAACTTCCTATTTTATCAACAACCAGCGTACGTCAAAATCGTCAATGGAAGCGATTAGCTCAGGACATTGTCGCCATTTAAGTTTGAAAGATTACAGTGATTTTGATTCAGCGGCATTGTTAAATTTGCTCGATGAGCGAATTGGATTAGTGCAGAGTGAACACCTTGTATCAGTCGAAGAACATAAAGCACAATTTGCGGAGTATAAAATTTTGGCAAGCGAGCTGAAAACTATCGAAGAGCAAGAGAAAAAACTCACTGAACTCAAAGAATTTGCGGCATATGAAATAGCGAAAATCGATGCAATCAAGCCGATCATCGGTGAGGATGAAGAGCTCAATCATATTAAAAAACAGCTCTCAAAAAAAGAGAAAATCACCGAGGCGATCAAAAGTGCAGAAGCTATTTTTGCTTATGAAAATCAGGTTAATAATGCATTATCCCTTTTGGATGTGGAGAGTGGTTTTTTTGACGATGCGATGAACGAGCTACGGAGTATTTTTGAAAATTCTCTTGAAAAATTGGAGATGCTCGAAGATATATCGGTGGAAGATATTCTCAACCGTATCGAGAGTTTAAGTGAGCTCAAGCGACGCTATGGTGGGATTGCAGAGGCGTTGGTGTATCGTGACAAAAAAGTGAAAGAGTTAGAAGGATATGAAGGGATCGAACACTCTAAAACCCAGCTGCTAAAACACATTGAACAGCTTCAAACCCAGCTTACAACACTCTCGTCCAAACTTTCCTTAGCTCGTAACAATGAACTATCCATTACTCTTGATAAGCTCAATACCTATTTATCCATGCTCTATCTTCGTCCGGCTACACTGCATCTTGAGACGATCACCCATCACTCTTTGGGAACCGATCGTGTGGTGCTCGGATTAGAGGGGACGAAGCTCGATAAACTTAGTTCTGGTGAGTTTAATCGTCTTCGCTTAGCGTTATTGGCATTGCGCGTCGAGAGTATGGAGGGGGATGGCGGTGTGCTAATGCTCGATGAGATCGATGCCAATCTCAGCGGCGAAGAGTCGATGAGCGTCGCGAAAGTATTGCGCCACCTCTCCTCTCGCTATCAGATTTTTGTCATTTCGCATCAACCTCAACTCACCTCGATGGGACATCAGCACTTTTTGATCTATAAAGACGATGAAAGCCGCGTACGTGAACTCAATGATGCTCAACGAATCGAAGAGATTGCACGAATTATCAGCGGTGATAGTGTCAGTGACGAGGCAAGAGGGTTTGCTCGGGATTTATTTGAGCGCACACGATGTGTTTAATCATTGCAATTTTTTCCCTTGCTTTTGCGGTTAATTTTTTGATGCACGGCAATATTTTATTGGCTTCAGTGAGTGGCGTGGTGGGTTTGTTTTTTGCGGGCTTAATGATTCGGAATATACGAAAACGGATAAAAGAGAGAGATTTATGATTATAGATACCCACGTTCATCTCGATGACGAACGCTACAGTGAAGACTTTGAGGAAATGTTGGAACGTGCCAGTGAGGCAGGCGTCGAGGCATTTATCATTCCCGGTGCTCATCCATCAACACTGCCTCGTGCCGTAGAATTAAGTGAACAGCACCCTAATGTTTATTTTGCCGTAGGAGTCCATCCGTATGATTTAGAGGGGATGGAAGGGCTTGATTTTGAGCATTATGCTTCGCATCCAAAATGTGTAGCGATTGGTGAATGCGGGATGGATTATTTTCGCCTTGAGGGGTCTGAAGAGGAAAAAGAAGCCGAAAAAAAACGTCAAGAAAACGCTTTTCGGTCTCAAATACGTCTTGCCAAAAAGGTTAACAAACCGTTGATTGTTCATATCCGGGATGCGAGTCATGACTCGAAAATAATTTTACTCAGTGAAGGTGCCGGTGAAGTAGGGGGGGTGCTTCATTGTTACAACGCCGATGACGAGTTGCTTTCGCTCGCAAAAGAGAATTTTTATTTTGGGATAGGGGGAGTAGTGACATTTCAAAACGCCAAAAAACTGGTCAATGTCCTCCCCCGTATTCCGCGTGAAAAATTGTTGATCGAAACCGATGGCCCTTATTTGACTCCGCATCCGCACAGAGGGACGCGTAATGAACCCTCTTATACGGCGCTAGTTGCCGAAAAAATGTCTCAAATTTTAGAGTTGCCATTGGGAGAAATCGAAACATTGACCACTGAGAATGCTCGCCGTCTCTTTGGGGGATTAGCTCTATATTAATAACACAATGTTATAATCATTCCGTTTTCATAATTTTTAAGGAGTGAAATGCGTTGGATTTTTGTTGTTTTTTTATTCCTGTTTGACGGTTATTCAGCAGGGTTTGATGTTAATGATGCCAAAAAAATCGATGTTTTAAAACATTTTGATGTTCCTTCCTCTTTTTTAAAAGATCCCTCGTTGAACGATATATATGTTGAGAGAAAACGGGACTGTACTCTCAACGGTTTTGCCAACTCTATCGAAAATGCGGATACTTTTATTCCGATGCTTACCTCTTTGATTTCCCAATCGGATTTACCTGCAGAATTTTTGTTTATTGCTTTGGCTGAGTCGGGGCTCGATACCCTTTCCACATCGACGCGCGGGGCGAGTGGAATATGGCAGTTTATGCCTGAAACGGGAAAAGTACACGGTTTGAAGATCACTTCCTATGTCGATGAACGGCGTGATCACATCAAATCAACTCGAGCGGCGATCACCTATCTCTCCCAGTTGCATCGGCAGTTTGGTAAATGGTATCTCGCCATCATCGCCTATAACTGTGGAGACGGAAAACTTTCCCGTGCGATACGCAAAGCGGGGAGTGATGATTTGACTGTATTAGCCAATCCTCATAAGGGATATATTCCGCCTGAAAGCCGCCGTTATATCCGAAAAATAATTGCGCTGGCGTTGTTGGCGAGTGATCGTGTATTTTTAGAACAAATACAATACGACCATTTGATCGGGGTAGCTTCTGAAAACCCTATTGCTACGGTGTACCTTCCTGAGGGGGAAGACATTGACCGAATCGCAGCCGTTTTAGAGATGCCTAAACAAAAATTAAAGCTTTTGAATACCCATCTAAAACGTGGGGTGACGCCACCCAGCCAAAATACCTATCCTGTCTATATTCCCGAAGAAAAGCTTGCGTTGTTTCAGGAAAAATACCGCCCACGCGGATTGCAAAAATATTTTGTGATGCACAAAATTAAATCGGGAGAGACTCTCTCTACCCTTTCACGGCGTTATAATGTGACACAAGTGTCAATAATGGATGAAAATATGATGGGAGAACGTGATGATATGCGTAAAAATCGTAATGTTAAAATTCCTATGAGCGATTCTTTTATCAAAAAATAGTCTCGCTCTTCAGTTCAAAAATTGTATAATTTATGCATTAAAAATAGAGGATAGAGTTTGAAAATTAGAGTTATTTTGACGCTATTTATTCTTATAATCAGTGGATGTACGACGTTTAAGGGGTCGTATCCCTATCAGTCTACGAAACCCTCTAAAAAATATCCATCAGAAGTTTTAGACGGTGCCCCCTCAAACCTTATGAAAAAAAACGGTGAGCCGGTGGCTTCGATGCGCCCCTACACCGTGATGGGGAAAGAGTATTATCCGACCGTAGTCAGTGTCGGAGATGTTTTTTCGGGACGTGCAAGCTGGTACGGGAGCGATTTTCACGGGAAATCGACGTGTAATGGTGAGGGATATGATATGTACGCTATGACGGCAGCGCATAAAACATTGCCGATGAATACGGTAGTGAGGGTTACCAATCTGGAAAATGATCAAAAAACCGTTGTCCGAATCAACGACCGCGGGCCGTTTGTGGAGAGCCGTATTATCGATTTATCCTTTGCGAGCGCCAAAGAGATCGGCTTGATCGGTAAGGGGAGTGCCTCTGTTAAGCTGGAAGTGCTTGGATTTGAGCCTACCGGGATAAAAACAATTGATTACGTGGCAATGGCGGCTGGACCTCGCCATGAAGTATTAACCTCTTTTGCGGTTCAAATAGGGGCATTTGTAAACATAAGCGGAGCGATAGAGACGCAAAAAAAATATGCGAGTTTTCATGGATACTCCTCAATCATCAAAGATTCACAGTATAATAACGATCGATTATACCGTGTTTGGATGCGTGGGTTCCGAAGCGAAGCAGAGGCACGTGATTTTATAGCACAAGGCTATTTTAGCGGGCAATTTATCACAAGGGAATGAGATGATTCAAAAGAGCCGTAAAACCAAAGAGACCGATATTACCCTCTCTCTCAGTATCTATGGAACGGGAAAAAGCACCATATCGACAGGTGTTGGATTCTTGGATCACATGTTGGAAAGTTTTGCGAAACACGCATGGATGGATGTAGAGATAACGTGTGTCGGGGATACTCACATCGATGATCACCACAGTGTTGAAGATGTCGGGATTGTGTTAGGTCAGGCACTGCGTGACGCTATTTTCCCCATCCAATCGGTAGAACGATTTGGCAATGCCGTCGTTGTTATGGATGAAGCTGCTGTGAGTTGTGATCTGGATTTGAGCAATCGTCCCTTTTTGATGTGTGAATTGGACGTTGAGGGAAAAGTCGGACAGTTTGATACCGAATTGGTTGAAGAATTTTTTCGTGCGGTCGTATTTGGAGCAGGGATTAGTGCCCATATCATTATGCAGCGCGGATCTAATAAACACCATATTATCGAGGCCGCATTTAAAGCCTTTGCCGTTGCCTTGCGCCGTGCATTGCTAAAAAATGATCGTGCAGGGATACCAAGTACCAAAGGTGTTTTATGATTAAACTTTTGTTGTTGGATGTCGACGGATGTCTTAGCGATGGAAAAATCACCTATACCCACGATGGCGTTGAACTAAAAAGCTTTAATGTGAGAGATGGCTTTGCCATAAAAACATTGGTAAAAATGGGGTATCAGGTTGCTATTATTACGGGACGCGATTCGGCGATTGTAGAACTTAGAGCCAAAGAGCTCGATATCCCTTATCTTTTTCAAGGGGTCAAAGATAAGCAAGCGGTTGCCCAGCAGCTTTGTGCCCAGCTTGGAATATTTCCTGAAGAGGTAGCGGCCATCGGAGATGATTTGAACGATTATCGTCTCTTAAAATGGGTAGGAAGTGCGTTTGTACCCAATGATGCTTTGGAGTATGTCAAGTCCATTTCACATGTGTTGGAACGCTCAGGCGGTGACGCATGTGTGCGAGAGATGATCGAAAAAATTCTCAAAGCCAATGATGACGAAGAACGTTTTTTGAACTTTTGGATTTAGATGTCGATTAATCTGTTTTTTGTCCTCATCTTGGGGTTATTGGTGGGGATGTTCGGTTATTTTAAGCCCCATGAGAAACAACATTATGAGGCACAAGAGGTTCCGCAGTTTGAACTGGAACAATTTGTTATTTATGAAATTACCTCCTCTAAAATCGATCATTTTTTTGAAGGAGAGCATGGCAAGCATTTTGAGGATCGCTATGAAATTAGCGGAGCAAAATTCACCAATAATGTAAAACCATTGCTTGAGTCGATTCGTGCCGATGAGGCCCTGTATAAAGAAGATGTAATCACCCTAAAGGGGCATGTCCATTATAGTCGCGCAGATGGTCTTGCCTTTCGCTCATCCGAGGGGATATATGATCAAAATCGCTCTCTTATTCAGACAAAAGGGCCATTCGTTATTACAAAAGATCAACATCGCATAGAGGGGTCTCGTCTGAATTATGATCTTGTTCACGACACAACTTCCGCCGATCAAGTACGCGGAAGCTATCAACTACATTAGGAATACTAAAATGATAAAACGATTATTCTTCTTTATGACTTTTTTGACGCTAGCGCTCCATGCCGAGCAGCTTAAGATTATCTCGGATAATTTTAAAGGAGACCAAACAAAAGGTATTTCTATTTTTACGGGAAATGTTAAAATAACCAAAGGGCACGATGAGCTCAATGCTTCAAAAGTGACGATTTATACTGATGCTTCCCGAAAGCCCGTAAAGTATCTTGCCGAAGGGGCTGTCTCTTTTTATCTCGTAACAGAGATGGGTGAGAAATACCAAGGGAAGTCACAAATCGCTATTTTTATGCCCAATGAAAAAGAGTATCAATTTTACAAAAAAGTCGATCTTATCCGTTTAGATGATTATCGTCGTGTCAAGGGAGATAAGGTGATTGTGAATACAATTGCCGGGTATTCAAGTGCAGACAGTAGCGGTGATGAGCCCGTTGTAATGATTTTTACATTGGAAGATAAAAAAGAGACCAAGAAAGGTTCTAAAAAATGATCGAAATTATTGACTCAGCATTTCTCACCTCTGCCCCGACGATTCGGCTTGCACCAGAAAATGAATTTCAAAATGAAATCGCTTTCATGGCACGTTCTAATACGGGGAAAAGTTCCCTTCTTAATACCCTCACTCAGCGAAAATCGTTGGCAAAAGTTTCTTCTACCCCGGGTAAAACACGTTTGATTAACTATTTTGATGTGGTGTTTATGGATCGGGAATCAGGGGAGAAATTGAGTGCCATATTGGTCGATCTTCCAGGCTTCGGGTATGCTAAAGTGGCCAAATCACTCAAGAGTGACTGGGAAAGCAATCTAACCAATTTTATTTCCGAGCGCAAGCAAATTCGTGTTTTTGTCCATTTGATCGATTGCCGTCACCCTGATTTGGATATCGATGTTTCTGTATCTGAATATCTGAGTGAGATTTGTACCCAAGAGCAGCATATTGTACGAGTTTATACCAAAATTGATAAACTCAATCAAAAAGAACTTTCTGAGCTCAAGAAACGGTTTCCGGATGCTCTGATGATTTCGAACAGCAAGCGGCGAGGAGTCGATAAAATTGTTTCAGTATTGTACGGGATGCTTCGAGGAGAAAATTTGTGAGTGGCATAACGTATAAAAAACCAACACTCTCAGATATCTCCTCCATGCAGAAGCTTGTAGCTCCGGAAATAGAGAGTGGAGTGATTTTGCCGCGCAGTGATGATGAGATTGCAACCAACATACGCTCATACATTCTTGCAATGGAGGGAGAGAAACTGGTTGGATTTTGTGCGTTGCATATCCATTCGCCCAACCTTGCAGAGATCCGCTCGATGATTATTGACGGTGAGTATCGCGGGCGTCATATCGGAAGTGAATTGGTTGACAAGGCGTGTGAAGAAGGAGCTCGTTTAGGGCTGGGTGAAATTTTGGTGCTGACCTATCAGCAACGTTTTTTTGAGAATTTGGGCTTTATTGAAATCCCAAAAGAGTCTATTCCTGAACATAAAATTTGGGCCGACTGCATTAAATGCAAACATTTTCCGATATGCAACGAAGTTTCACTTATCAAAATGCTCTGAGCCATCTTTTTTGGGTCATTGCTTTTGGAATTTACAGTGCGTTAAGCAGTATTTATCTTTTTTTACCTCCGATGTTTGCTCTTCTTGGTTTTTTGTTTTACCGTACATTAGCGCGTCACGACCTTGGAACATTAATTGTTTTTTCCATCATGCTTTTGATGATAGAGGCAGAGAAAGGGTATTGGTTTGGCAGTTCAATCCTTTTTTTTGCTCTTCTAAGCCATTATGTGATGCCGAAGCTAGAGAAAACCATGCGATGTGTCTCATGCATCAAAGTGATTTTTGTTCTCGCAGCGTATATAGGGTATTGGGTTTTTATTTGGATGATTAACAGTGTATTATTGCTGCCAATGCCAGGGTTGGATTGGCATATCCTCTTTTATATGGCGATTGAATTTGCGCTGATTGCGATTTTCGGATGAAGCTTAAAATATTACTGACTTTTTTTGTTTTGATCTGGATATCCCTAATTGTCCGGGTGTTCCATTTATCCGTTCAATCCAATGAACATTATGAGATACTTTCACAACGAAACAGCCTTAAAACAGAGCTTTCTCCCCCTGTACGTGGTGAAATACTCGATCGTAATCAAGAGCCTGTCGCCATCAATGAGTTGGGATTCAAGATAGCCCTGGCTCCCCGTTTGACAAAGGGAAAAGATACCCGCTTGTTGGATCATGAAATTGCTTATCTTATGACGATGATTCCGACTCTCGATGGAGAAAAAATAGCTAAAGTCTATAAACAGCAAGATTCTTATTACAATCATACGTTTATTGATGTCGTTGATTTTATCCCTCATGAGACGATGATTCCCCTGTATGCTCTTATGAATTTGCGTGAGAGTATTAAAATCTCCCCTTCACCCAAACGACTCTATCCGTATGGGAATGTGGCATCCCATCTTATCGGTTATGTGGCGAAGGCCAACCAAAAAGAGGTGGAAAACAATTCACTCTTACAACTTTTAGGACACGTCGGAAAAAGTGGGATTGAAAAATATTACAATACCTATCTTCAAGGAGAAGCAGGCGAACGTCACATCAAAGTAAATGCTCATAATGTTGAAATCGAGGAGCTAGGGCGCAGTGCAACGAAAGAAAACCGTAACCTTGTGCTCAATATTGATATACATCTTCAAGAATACATCGGAACTGCTTTCAAGGGGAATGTTGGGGCAATTGTTGTGATGGATACCAATGGAGCGATTTATGCTGCGGGAAGCTTTCCTGAATATGATTTGAATGCGTTTGTTGAAGGGGTCAGTAGCCAGCAGTGGAATTATTTGATTAACAGTGTTGATGCTCCCTTTACGAATAAAATTGTGAATGGACTCTACCCTCCGGGCTCCACAATCAAAACAGGAATGGGTTTACTCTATGCCACCTCGGGCGTACTCAATGAAAACTCCACTGTCAAGTGTACGGGATCGTTTCGCTTGGGTAATCGCTCTTTCAGATGCTGGAACACTCACGGACATGGAGATGTGAGTCTTCATAAAGCGATTACTCAAAGCTGTGATGATTATTTTTACAAGGGGAGTTTGAACGTCGGTATTGAGCAAATGAGCCGTGGGATGATTCGAATGGGGTTGGGACAAAAAACCAATATTGATCTTCCTAATGAATTTATCGGTACCGTCCCCAGTCGTGAGTGGAAAAAAGAGAAATTTAAACAGCCGTGGTATCGAGGAGAAACCCTCAATACTTCTATCGGGCAAGGGGATTTTTTGACCACCCCTATTCAGATTGCTCAATACACAGCCTTAATGGCGACGGGTAAACTCCCAACTCCTCATATCGCGTACGCAGTAGGCTCAAGGCTGGTACAACCTAAGCCCAAAGAGGTTCTCACGGTCATGGAAAAACGAAAGCTTCCCCTTATCCAAAGTGCTATGAGATCGGTCTGTAATGATCCGGGAGGAACCGCCAAGGCTCATATTTCCACTCGTTTTCCTATTGCTGGAAAAACGGGAACAGCCCAAACCTCGGGAATTTCTCAAAATGTTAAAAACCGTCTGGATGAGCGCAGTATGGAGTACTTAAAGCGGTCTCATGCATGGTTTACTACGTATGGTCCTGCGGATAAGCCTCAGTTTATCGTAACGGTATTAATAGAGCATGGAGGTCATGGAGGCGAAGCTGCAGGGGGTATTGTATCAGGGATTTACAACAAGCTTGACGAGTTGGGATATATCAAACCCTAAAGTCATCGTCATTCCGTGCACCGACACGGAATCCATAAACACGATAGTTGGATATTACGCACTTTTTGTTTTACAGCTCTAAGAGTTGCTTTTTGTCTTCGTCATTCCCGCGAAGGCGGGAATCCAGCTGTGCTTTGAGAGAGATGGATCCCCGGGTCAAGCCCGAGGATGACGGAGTTTAGCTTTTATTTAACTTACCGTCTCTTCCGTTCGAACAATAAGACTTTTAGGTAAATGAAACTGCTCTACAAGCTCTCCTTCACGGAGTCGCATCTCCCCATTATCTACCTCGTGATCCATTCCCAGCAGATGAAGCATACCGTGAATGAAAAGCAACGAGAGTTCATCATCGTTGCTGTGTCCTAAACTCTGTGCTATTTCCTCCACTTTGTCGATACTGATAATGATACTTCCCAATGGTGCATTGGGGAACGGATCGCTGGGAAAACTAAGGACATCGGTTGGTTTGTCGATACCGCGAAAGTCACGATTGATGTGCGCAATTTCATCATTGTCAGTAAGGATAAGTTCGATTTCTCGGTCACTGAGAACTTCGGAAATTTTTTCCAAAAGATCAATATTGTAAGGCTTGTCGGTTCGGTTGTCTAACTCTATCATCTCACGGTTACCGATCCCGAATAAGATCAAAATCAGAGGGGATAAGCGGTTTAAAGCGTTTTGCCTCGATGGGTTGATTGGTGGAAGGATTTAAAAACTTGATCGTAACGCGATTGTCATAACTATCGGTGTATCCAATCGTACTCAGAGCATCATTTTTAAAGGTAATGGCGTAGGTGAGTCCGTTGACCGTAGCGTTATAATGTTCGTTATCCACTTTTTTCGCTTTTTTGATAATTTCGAGAAAGTCGATTTCCCCTCCAAGTGTTTTGACCGTAGCTTGTTCGATGGTAGGCTCAATAATAGTGAGCACTTTGGCATTGATATAGACACTTTTTTGAATCGGCGATTGGTAGAGCCAGAGGGCATTTTGCGGCTTTGTAGCCCAGAGTTCACCGCGATAGAGGAGTGTTTTGCCGTGTTCATCGACGATACGCTGTTCAAATTTGGAATTGAAAGAGCTTATCTCATTGGGTGAAGCCGACAAAATGGCAGAGAGTAAAAAAAAGAAGGGTAAAAATCGCACGCTTAGCCTTGTGAAATAAAGATTATGAATTGTATCCAATCCGCATTAACCAAAACAATAGTTTACGTATGATAAAATCGAGAACTTTTTAAATACAGCTCATACTGAAGGCAATCAATGCTCCAATCGCTCGTTGGCAAAATTTTCGGAACCCAAAATGATCGTGAAGTTAAAAAATATCTAAAACGTGTAGAACAAATCAATACACGTGAAGCCCATTTCGCAGCACTTAGCGATGGAGATCTCCAAAATGCTTTTAATACTCTAAAAGAGTCGGTTCGCAGTCAAGCGCAAACATTGGATGATGTATTGGTAGATTCGTTTGCGATTACGCGTGAAGCGAGCCATCGGGTATTGGGGATGCGTCATTTTGATGTTCAGCTGATCGGCGGTATGGTACTGCACGAAGGGCGAATAGCCGAGATGAAAACGGGGGAAGGGAAAACTCTTGTTGCAACGCTTGCGGTTATCCTCAATGCGATGAATGGCAAAGGGGTTCATGTCGTTACGGTCAATGATTATCTAGCCTCACGTGACGGAACCCAAATGTCAGCTCTTTATGGCTTCTTGGGATATGAAACAGGCGTTATTTTGGAGGGGGAATACAATCCTGCCAACAAGCGTCTTCAATACGGAGCCGATATCACGTACGGTACCAACAACGAATTCGGTTTTGACTATCTCCGTGACAATATGACCTATACAAAAGAACATATGGTTCAGCGAGGACATTCGTTTGTCATCGTCGATGAAGTCGATTCGATTTTGATCGATGAAGCTCGAACACCGTTGATTATCTCAGGTCCGACTAACCGAACGCTCGAAAACTACACACGTGCCGATGCGGTTGCCAAAGCCCTGATACGTGAAGAACATTTTACGGTCGATGAAAAAGATCGGATTATCCTCATTACGGAAGAGGGGATTATTAAAGCGGAAGAGCTATTTGAGGTGGATAATCTCTACAGTGTTGAAAACTCCTCTCTTTCACATCACCTTGATCAAGCACTCAAAGCCAACTATGTTTTTGTTGCGGATGTCGATTATGTTCTTCAGAATGATCAAGTGGTGATCGTCGATGAATTTACCGGCCGTCTCTCTGAAGGGCGTCGCTATTCGGAAGGTTTGCATCAGGCACTCGAAGCAAAAGAGGGGGTCATTATCAAAGAGGAGACGCAAACACTCGCCGATATTACCTTCCAAAACTACTTTCGTATGTATTCTAAGATTGGGGGGATGACAGGTACGGCACAAACAGAAGCGACGGAATTCGCACAGATTTATAGCCTGGATGTTATCTCTATTCCGACCAATGTTACGGTCATTCGTCAAGATCTTAATGACTTGATTTACAAAACGGAAGCAGAAAAATTTGCGGCCGTTATTGCTAAAGTAAAAGAGCTGCATGCCAAAGGACAGCCGATTTTGATCGGTACTGCTTCCATCGAAAAATCAGAAAAGCTTCATCAGCTTATCAAAGGCGAAAAAATACCCCATACGGTTTTGAACGCAAAAAACCATACGCAAGAGTCTGAGATTATCAAAAATGCAGGCGAAAAAGGGGCGGTGACTATCGCAACAAACATGGCAGGACGGGGTGTTGATATTAAAGTAAGCGAAGAGATAAAAGCTCTTGGCGGTCTTTACATTATCGGAACAGAGCGTCATGAAAACCGTCGTATCGACAATCAGCTTCGCGGACGTTCAGGCCGTCAGGGTGATCCGGGGACGAGCCAGTTTTATTTGAGCTTGGAAGACAGCCTGCTTCGTATTTTTGGTTCGGATAAGATCAAAGCTATTATGGAGAGACTTGGCGTCGAAGACGGTGAATACATCGAATCGGCCATGGTGACACGCGCAGTAGAGAAAGCGCAGAAAAAAGTTGAAAATATGCACTTTGAGGGGCGTAAACATATTGTTGAATACGATGACGTTGCCAACGAACAGCGTAAAATCGTTTACAAATTTCGCTACGAGCTTCTCGATCCAAATTACAATGTTTCCCATAAGATTGACTCGATTCGAGATGAGTATACCCAGCAGCTTTTGAGTGAATGTGGCATCTATAACGGAGTTTCAACGGAAGAGATTGATACAGAGCATCTTAAAAAACGTATTTTAGAAGAGGTCAATATTGACGTCAATATGGAATTTTCGAATGAAATTACCTATGAGACTCTTTTAGAGCGTATTCGTACAGAGATCAAGGGGCATTATGATGCAAAAATGTCTCCTATTGATGCCCAAACCCGTTCCGCGATTGAACGTGAAATTATCCTTAAAACTCTTGACAGTGCATGGAGAGAGCACCTCTATCAAATGGACAGCATGAAAACAGGAATCAGACTGCGTGCATATAACCAAAAAGATCCATTGGTAGAGTATAAAAAAGAGAGCTATAACCTTTTCACCGAGCTTATTGTAGCGATCAAATTCGACAGTATCAAAACGCTTCATATTATTCAATTTAGAGTGGATAATGTGGAAGAAGAGGCGGAAGCTCTAGCGCATCAGATGGAGATACAAAAACGTCAAGAAGAGCTTCAAATGTCACTTATGGGGGCACCATCAGAGTTGGAAAGCTCTAAAATTGCACGTAATGATGATTGTCCCTGCGGCAGTGGGTTGAAATATAAAAATTGTTGCGGCAAATCCGGACCTAAAAAAGGGGCTTTCGCCTCTTGAGTATCGTTAGCTACCTCGTCAAACGTTTTTTACGATTTGACAAAGAACAGCCCTTTATTTTCCTCTCAGCATTGCTTGCATTTTCAGGAATTGCCCTTGGGGTGATGGTACTTATCATCGCGATGGCTCTGATGAACGGCTTTGACAATGAGTTTAAGAAAAAACTCACCGTGATGAACTATCCCCTCACCATTCAGCCAAAATTTTACGGCTCCGTAGATACTGCTCTTTTACAGCAACTCGAAGCAAAATTTCCGGAACTCGCTTTTAGCCCTTACATCAACGCTTCTGTTTTATGCCGTCATGACACAATGCTGGAAGGCGGGTATCTTTTCGGAGTTGATTTCAAGCGTGAGGCTGCTGTTAACGACATCGTAGCTCTTGGATTAAAACATCGGATACCAACAGGGTTTGAGGTGATGGTGGGTAAAGGGTTGATGGAAGAATACAGTATAGCAAAGGATGCAAAACTTACCTATATATTTACCCAACTCGAACCGGGTGGAATTTCTATGACACCGAAAATGAAACGCTTTAGAGCGGTCAGTACGTTTGATTCAGGGCTAAGTGCTTATGACAAAGGGTATTCGTACACCTCTATCGAGTCAATGCAAAAAATATTAGCCATCCCTGAAAACCTTTACGATGGTATTCATATCCATTCGCCCAATCCGGAGGCGGATATAGCCCGTGTAGCAGCAGTTTTACCTGACAGTGTATCCATACGCGGATGGTGGGAAGATAACGGAAACTTTTTTGCCGCACTTAAAATGGAAAAAATGTCTCTCTTTATCGTTTTGATGCTCATTATCCTCATTGCTGCCATTAATATTATTTCGTCACTCTTGATGACAGTAATGAATCGTCGCAGTGAAATTGCTTTGCTGTTATCGTTAGGGGCTTCCAAATATGAGGTCAAAAAAGTTTTTTTACTGCTGGGTATGATTATCGGCTCACTGGGGATTGTAACAGGTTCATTGCTGGGCTTTCTAGGGATATGGATTTTGGGTTCATTCGATATTATCTCACTTCCGGCGGATGTTTATCCGACGTCGACACTTCCGTTGGATTTAACCGCGCTTGATTTCTTTTCTATCATTATCGGTGCATTTGTGATTGTTGTCTTATCCGCATGGTATCCGGCTAAAAAAGCGGCAGATGTTGATGTCCTGACGGTTCTGCGAAACGAATAATTCCTATTTTTTATTATGTTACCATAACACTCAGATGCTTTTTATGGAGGGTATTTGAGATAATAAAAGGAGAAATAGGTATAATTATTTTACTTTTATATCCCCAAAATTGAGATGAGACATGTTAAAACCTTCAAGTAAAACAGTAAAGCCGAAAAGAGTCATTAAAAAGAGAAATAAGAAAAAAACCAGAAGTTTTAAATGGGTTTTTTTGATGATTTTGGTGATGATTTTATCGCTTGTAGCGTATTTGTTTACACCGGTAGTATCACCAAAAATTGTTTACATACCACAAGGCTCTGTCTTTAAAAGTGTAGCTCATCTTCAAGAGGAAGGGGTTAATCTTTACAAAATAGACGCACTTATCCTTCGTCTTCTTGGACACCCACAACAAGGGTGGATTGATTTAAAAGAGGAAAATCTTTCCCGTATTGAGTATCTTTACCGTCTTACCACCGCCAAAGCAGTAACGCATGAAATTACCCTTATTCCGGGGGAGACGACCGTCATTTTCTTCGAACAAATTGCCAAGCAACTCTCATTGGATCCAAAAAAACTTCAAAAAGCGTATGCGCAATCACGTAAAATACCTGAAGGGATGTTCGCGCCCGATACATACAGTATCCCAAAAGACAGTGATGAAAAGAAAATAATCGATTTTCTATTAATGAGATCGGAAGAAAAGCACAAAAAGCTCTCAATAGAGCTTACCGGAAATTATGATACGGCAAAATGGTTACATATTGTAACACTTGCTTCGGTCATTCAAAAAGAAGCTGCTTCCGTAGAGGATATGCCGATGGTAAGCTCTGTCATTCAAAACCGATTAGCTAAGAAGATGCGGCTTCAAATGGATGGAACGCTCAATTACGGACAATATTCTCATCAAAAAGTGACTGCAGCACGTATACGAAGCGATAAAACATCCTACAATACCTATAAGCACCGAGGTTTACCTGACTTTCCTATATGCAATGTCAGCAGAGCGGCGCTGGAAGCGGCTCTTCATCCGAAGCGTACCGATTTTCTCTATTTTGTGCGTGGGAAAAATGGAGAGCATGTCTATAGTAGTTACTTTTCTACACACCATAAAAACATAGTAAATGCTACAAAATGAAACATATATCACGTTTTTCGAGCTCTTGTAAGGGACAAATAGCAAAAATGATAAGCCTAAGTGTTATGATGTTTGTATAAAAATATAATGACAGGAGAACCTGATGGCAAAAATCATTTGGTCAGTAATTGATGAAGCACCGGCACTAGCGACATACTCGCTACTTCCAATCGTAAATGCATTCACACAAGCCGCAGGCGTTGAAGTTGTAACAAGTGATATCTCACTTGCAGGTCGCGTTATCGCAACATTCCCGGAAAGAATGACAGACGCTCAGCGTATCCCCGATAATCTTGCAGAATTAGGCAAGATTGCTATGCAGCCTGATGGCAATATCATTAAACTTCCTAATATTTCTGCATCGATTCCACAGCTCAAAGCAGCGATTGAAGAACTTCAATCTCAAGGCTATGATCTTCCTAACTATCCTGAAGAGCCAAAAACAGAGGAAGAAAAAGAAGTTCAATCACGTTACTCAGCATGTTTAGGTTCAGCCGTTAATCCGGTTCTTCGTGAAGGTAACTCAGACCGTCGTGCTGCCGTTGCAGTTAAAAATTTCGCTAAGAAAAACCCGCATAAACTTCGTGCTTGGGATGAAGGTTCAAAAACGCGTGTAGCCCACATGAACAGCGGCGATTTCTATGCAAATGAACAGTCAATCATCAAAAATGGTGACGGGAAGGTAACGATCGCTCTAAACGGCAAAACTCTTAAAGAAATTGATGCAAAAGATAAAGAAGTACTTGACGGTACATTCTTGAGTGCAAAAGCACTTCGTTCATTCTTGGCAGATTCAATCGCTGAAGCAAAAGAGAAAAACATCCTTTGGTCAATCCACCTCAAAGCAACGATGATGAAAGTTTCTGACCCAATCATGTTTGGTCATGCTGTAACGGTATTTTTTAAAGATGTATTTGATAAATACGGTGCAGAGTTCAAAGAGATTGGTGTTAACCCAAATCTTGGTCTTGGCGATCTTTACAAAAAATTGGCAAAATTGCCAGCGGATAAAAAAGCCGAAATAGAAGCAGCTATCATGGCGGTTTACCCAACTCAGCCGGCTATGGCGATGGTTGATTCGGATAAAGGGATCACTAACCTTCATGCGTCTAACGATGTTATTATTGATGCTTCATTGCCGGTTGTTGTACGTGACGGCGGTAAAATGTGGAATCCGGCAGGGAAAGTAGAGCAATGTGTTGTGACGATTCCTGACCGTTGTTATGCGACAATGTACTCTGAGTGTATCGAAGACTGTAAGAAAAACGGTCAATTTGACGTGACAACTATGGGTTCAGTATCCAATGTTGGTCTTATGGCACAAAAAGCAGAAGAGTACGGTTCACACCCGACAACGTTTGAACTTGCAGAAGACGGTGTTGTAACCGTTATCGATTCTACGGGTACATTGATGACGTTTAACGTGGAAAAAGGTGATATCTGGCGTATGTCTCGTGCAAAAGACATTCCGATCAAAGACTGGGTTCGTCTTGCAGTAGAACGTGCTGAGATTGAAAATATTCCAGTTGTATTTTGGTTAGATGAAAACCGTGCGCACGATGCAGAGATTATCAAAAAAGTAAACGCATACCTTCCAGAGTTCAACAAATCAGGTATTGAATACCATATTATGGCACCTGAAAAGGCTATGGCATTCTCGCTCAAACGTGTACGTGCCGGTCAAAATACCATTTCAGCAACCGGTAACGTTCTTCGTGACTACTTGACTGACTTGTTCCCTATCTTAGAGCTTGGAACATCGGCTAAAATGCTCTCTATCGTTCCTTTGCTTGCAGGCGGCGGATTGTTCGAAACGGGTGCGGGCGGTTCTGCTCCTAAGCACGTTGAGCAGTTTATCAATGAGGGTCACCTTCGTTGGGACTCATTGGGTGAATTCTTGGCATTGGCTGAATCACTTCGTCATATCAATAAAACAAAAAATGACAGTAAGCTTGCAGCGGTTACCGCAGCACTTGATGTTGCGAATGCAGCTTATCTTGACAATAATAAAGAGCCTTCACGCAAAGCAGGCGAGCCGGATAATAAGGCAAGTCATTTCTTCCTTGCTCAATACTGGGCAAAAGCATTGGCTGAGCAAACAAATGATGCAGAGCTTGCAGCTAAATTTGCTGCGGTAGCTAAAGCGCTTACCGACAATGAAGCAAAAATTATGGAAGAGCTTCTTTCTGTTGAAGGAAAAGCTCAAGATATCGGTGGCTATTTCCACCCAAATAGCGTAAAAACTGAAAATGCAATGCGTCCAAGTGCAACATTAAACGCAATTATCGCTTCTATCTAAGTTCATACTTCCGGGGTTAACCCGGAGATGATCGTTTTTTATCTGTAGAGGTTCTCTATAGATAAAAGGCGATAGGTTTTCGTCTCATGGTTTAGCTCTCTTGCATGTATGCTTCTAAGTGTTTTCGCTGCGAAAATAGTATTGAGTATAATAAAAGAGAGTGAGGCCTATTTTGACACTAGGAGTTCAAAAATGGTTAAAGGTAAACGTGTCGGAATCGTTGGCGCAGGAAATGTTGGGTCGACAATCGCATACTCATTGGCTATGCTCGGTTCATGTCATGAAATTATTTTACGTGACAATAAAATGGAGATTGCAAAAGGTAAAGCACTTGACATGTCTCAAGCAGCAGCAGCGGTACGAAGTCACTCGGTAGTCAGTGTTGCCGAAAAAATGTCCGATTTAACCGATTGTGATATTGTTGTTATTACCGCAGGCAGCCCGCGTCTTCCGGGTATGAGCCGTGATGATCTTTTGATGATCAATGCCAAAGTAACACGTGAAGTGATTCAAGGTATCGCAAAATATTCTCCCAATGCTATTATTATTATGGTTTCCAATCCTTTGGATGCTATGACGTATGTTGCGCTTAAAGAGAGCGGATTTGATCGCAGTCGTGTTATCGGTATGGCCGGTATTTTGGACAGTGCGCGTATGGCGGCATTTATCCAGGAAAAATTGGGGTATGGCGGCGGACAAATTCGTGCATCGGTTATGGGCGGTCATGGTGATGATATGGTTCCGCTTCCTCGTTATTCGACGGTTGCAGGTGTTCCTCTCTCCGATCTCTTAACGCAAGATGAGATTGATGAAGTTGTTCAGCGTACACGAAAGGGCGGGGCAGAGATTGTTGCGTTATTACAAACCGGTTCAGCCTATTATGCTCCTGCAAAATCAACGGCTATTATGGTCGAAGCCATTTTAAAAGATACCAAACAGATTCATGCGTGTGCGGTTTATCTGGAAGGTGAATACGGCTACAGCGGTGTTGTGAGCGGCGTACCTGTTATGTTAGGGGCAAATGGTGTTGAAAAAATTATTGAAATCACTTTGGATGAATCCGAAAAAGAGATGTTTGCAAATTCATGCGCATCGGTTCAATCGTTGATCGATACTCTTAATACCAACAATTTTTTTCAAGGAGCATAAGTATGGACTTTCGCGTAGAAAAAGACACAATGGGGGAAGTTCGAGTTCCGAATGATACCTATTGGGGAGCGCAAACACAGCGTTCATTGGAAAACTTTCAAATCGGTGAGGAGAAAATGCCGTACGAAATCACCCGTGCATTTTCACTTTTGAAAAAAGCGGTTGCTCTTGTGAACTGTGATTTGGGAATGCTTCCCAAAGAGAAAGCCGATGCAATAGCACAAGCAGCAGATGAGATGTTGGCGGGGAAACTTGATGAGCATTATCCCCTTGTTGTATGGCAAACGGGTTCAGGTACGCAATCCAATATGAATAATAATGAAGTATTGGCTTCCCGTGCAACTGAGATTTTAGGCGGTGATTTCCGCACTCAAAAATTGGTTCACCCTAATGATGATGTCAATAAATCACAAAGTTCAAACGATACCTATCCGACAGCATTGCACGTTGCAGCGATTATTGCCGTTGAAACCCGCCTTTTGCCTGCTATTGATCACTTGCGAAAAACATTGGCGCAGAAATCGGAAGCATTTAATGATATCGTTAAAATTGGACGAACCCATTTACAAGATGCGACGCCATTGACTCTTGGTCAAGAGATCAGCGGTTGGGTAGAGATGCTCAATAAATGCGAAAAAATGGCAAAAGATTCTCTTGATTCTGTACGTGAACTTGCCCTTGGCGGTACGGCAGTAGGAACAGGGCTGAATGCTCATCCGGAACTCGGAGTTCGTGTAGCTGCTAAACTGACTGAACTTACAGGGCATCAGTTTATTACCGCTCCGAATAAATTTCACGCATTGACAAGTCATGATGCCCTCGTATTTGCACACGGTGCTCTCAAAGCCCTTGCTGCCGATATGATGAAAATTGCCAACGATGTTCGCTGGTTAGCATCAGGTCCACGTTGCGGTATTGGAGAAATTACGATCCCTGAAAATGAACCGGGTTCATCCATTATGCCGGGTAAAGTCAACCCAACTCAAAGCGAAGCAGTGACGATGGTTGCATGTCAAGTGATGGGGAACGATGCTGCCATTGGTTTTGCAGCGAGTCAAGGAAATTTTGAACTGAATGTTTTCAAGCCGGTTATCGCGTATAACTTCTTGCAATCGGTTCGTTTATTGGCAGATTCAATTGTATCCTTTAACGATAACTGTGCCGTCGGGATTGAGCCGGTACGTGATCAAATCGATCATTATTTGAATAATTCACTGATGCTCGTTACGGCACTTAATCCGTATATCGGTTATGAAAATGCGGCGAAAATCGCAAAAACTGCCCATAAAGAAAACTCTACACTGAAAGCAACAGCTATTAAGCTTGGCCTTCTCAGCGCAGAGGATTTCGATAAATATGTCATCCCTGAAGAGATGACAAGACCAATAGCGTAAACTTAAACAGGAGGAATGGAATGAATATTCATGAATATCAAGCAAAAGAGTTATTCAAGAAATACAATGTACCAACAGTACGTGGTCACATCGTATTTACGCCCGATGAAGCAGTAAAAGCTGCTCAAGAGTTAGGTGGCAGTATTTGGGTCGTCAAAGCTCAAATTCATGCAGGTGGACGTGGACTTGGCGGTGGTGTCAAGTTAGCACGCTCAACAGCTGAAGTACGGCAGTTGGCAAGTGAAATTTTAGGAATGACTCTTGTTACGCATCAAACAGGACCCGAGGGTAAACTGGTACAAAAAGTTTACATCGAAGAGGGTGCAGACATCAAAAAAGAGTACTATCTTGGTCTTCTCCTTGACCGTGCACTTGAAATGCCTATTATGATGGCATCAACTGAGGGCGGTATGGCAATTGAAGATGTTGCTCACAATACGCCTGAAAAAATTATCAAGGTTGCTATTGATCCTTTGACTGGTTTTCAATCATTCCATGGTCGTAAATTGGCATTTGGATTAGGTCTTCCAACGGAAGAGATTAATACCTTTATCAAATTTGCATCAGCGCTTTATAAAGTGTACATGGATCACGATGCAGAGATGATTGAGATCAATCCTTTGGTCAAAACAGGCGATGGCAAATTTTTGGCATTGGATGCAAAAATGGGCTTTGACAACAATGCCTTGTATCGTCAAGATCAAGTTCGTGAAATGCGTGACTTGAGCGAAGAAGAGCCGACAGAAATCGAAGCGGATAAATACGGTTTGAGCTATATCAAACTTGACGGAAATGTTGGTTGTATGGTTAATGGTGCCGGTCTTGCGATGGGGACTATGGATACTATCAATTACGAAGGCGGAAAACCGGCAAACTTCCTTGATGTCGGCGGTTCAGCAAGTGCAGAGACCGTTGCAAAAGGGTTTGATATTATCTTGAAAGACCCGAATGTAAAAGCAATTTTTGTTAATATCTTTGGTGGAATTGTACGATGTGACCGTGTTGCTAACGGGATTATCGAAGCGACAAAAATCACCAATGTAAACGTTCCTGTTATTGTCCGTCTCGATGGTACAAATGCTATTGAAGCGGCAGAAATTTTGAACAATGCCGGAATCGCGAATATCGTAGCGGCAACGGATCTTGCAGACGGTGCACGCAAAGCCGTAGCAGCAGCGAAAGGAGAATAATTAATGTCAATTTTGGTAAACAAAGATACAAAAGTTATCGTTCAAGGCTTTACAGGAAAAGAGGGTACCTTTCACGCTGAGCAGTGTGCAGCGTATGGTACAAAAATTGTTGGCGGCGTAACTCCGGGTAAAGGTGGACAAACTCATCTTGGTCAGCCTGTATTTAATACGGTTCACGAAGCGGTAGCCGCTACAGGTGCTACGGTTTCTATGATTTTCGTTCCACCTGCCTTTGTCTCTGATGCAGTAATGGAAGCGGCAGATGCCGGAATCAATCTTGCCGTTATTATTACCGAGGGTGCCCCGGTCAAAGATATGATGTTTGCAAAAGCATACGCGGTTAAAAAAGATATGATGACCATCGGGCCAAATTGTCCTGGAATTATCACGGCAGATGAGTGTAAAATCGGGATTATGCCGGGCTTTATTTTCAAAAAAGGGAATGTCGGGCTTATCTCTAAATCAGGGACATTGACGTATGAGTCGGCGAACCAAGTGGTCAAAGAGGGCTTTGGTATTACGACAGCTGTCGGTATCGGCGGCGATCCAATTATTGGATTAAGCTACAAAGATTTATTACCAATGTTTGAAGCTGATCCGGAAACGCATGCGATCGTTATGATCGGTGAAATCGGTGGTGATTTGGAAATCCAAGCAGCAGCGTACATCAAAGAACACATCACCAAACCGGTAGTTGCATTTATCGCAGGACAAACGGCTCCTGCCGGAAAACGTATGGGTCATGCGGGTGCAATTATCTCCGGAAGTGCAGGTACTGCGCAAGAGAAAATGGCAGCTCTTGAAGCAGCAGGCGTTACGGTTGTTGTTTCTCCTGCAGATATCGGAAAAGCGATTGCCAAGGTAATGGCAGCGTTATGATTCAAACCTTTGAAGTGGCCAATGTACGTTGCGGCGGATGCGTCAATACAATTACAAAAGCACTTCAAGAAGCAGGGTTTAAAGGGATCAGCGTTGATCTTTCGTGCGAGCCACGTAAAGTAACAGTGGAAGCTGTTGATGAGGCGCAATTAGCACAATTTACTACTATATTAAGAAAATTGGGTTATCCTTTAACTGATATAGATAATGGATTAATTGAAGGTACGGTTCTCAAAGCAAAAAGCTTTGTTTCATGTGCAGTAGGAAAGTTTGGTAGTGAAAATTAATTTTAAGGAGAATGTATGATAACTAGCGGAATGATTGAATTCACAGGAGCACCTGTTTGGATCAACAGAGACACTTGTAAAGCGTGTGATATCTGTGTATCAGTATGTCCATCAGGTGTTCTAGGAATGAGATATGACTCTACATCAACTTTGGGAGCAATGATCTCTGTTGATAATCCAGATGCATGTATCGGTTGTAATGACTGTGAATTAAACTGTCCTGACTTTGCTATTTACGTAGCAAGCAAGGAAGATCTAGCATCAGTCGGCAAAAAGTTTGCAAAACTTACTGATGATGCAAAAGAACGTCAAATAAAAATTGTTGAAAACAATTATATGTCTTTAGACCTGCAAGGAGTTAAATAATGTCTGATACAAGAGAAGTAATATCAAGTGGTAACCACTTAGCAGCACTAGCGGGAGCAGATGCTGGATGTAGATTTATGGCGGGTTATCCAATTACACCTTCATCAGAAGTAATCGAACAAATGTCTGATTTACTGCCAAAACGTGGCGGTTCTTGTATTCAGATGGAAGACGAGATTGCTGCTGTTGCTGCTGCAATTGGTGCTGGTATGGCTGGTCATAGAACAATGACAGCAACTTCGGGTCCTGGTATTTCACTAAAAGCAGAAAACTTGGGTCTTGCACAAATGTGTGAAGTTCCTTTGGTTGTTGTAAACGTTATGCGTGGTGGTCCATCAACAGGTCTTCCAACGCGTGTATCTCAAGGTGATGTTCGTCAAGCGAAAAATCCATCTCATGGTGACTACCGTTCAATTACTTTATGTGCTGGTAATTTAGCTGAGTGTTATACTGAAACAGTACGAGCATTCAACTTAGCGGATCGTTTCATGCAGCCTGTATTTGTTTTACTGGATGAAACAATCGGTCACATGCATGGTAAGGCAATTATTCCTACACCTGAAGCCGTTACAGCGGGCGTTGTTCCACGTAAACAATTTACTGGTGCGCCTGAAGATTACCATCCTTATGAGTGTGAGTCAGATCAACCAGCAGTCCTTAACAAGATGTTTGAAGGCTACCGTTACCATTTTACAGGTCTTCACCATGATAAAAATGGTTTCCCAACTGAGGAAATTGAGACATGTCGTAAACTTATCCAACGTCTTGAAGATAAGGTTATGTTGCATACAGATGAACTTGAATTAAATGAAGAGTTTATGCTTGATGATATGACAGGTGAAGAAGGAGAAGTATTAATCATTGCTTATGGTTCTGTTTCGCTTTCAGCTAAAGAAGCAATTCGTCACTTACGTGCTGCAGGTATTAAAGCGGGTCTTTTCCGTCCACTAACACTATGGCCTTCTCCAGAGAAATCTATCAAAAAGTATACTGATATGATTAAAAACGTACTTTGTGTTGAGTTAAATATCAGACAATATACAGAAGAAGTAGAACGTGTTTCATCTAGACTTGATATCGAAGGTCTATTTAAAGTTAATGGTCGTCCAATTTCTCCTTATGAAATTGTTAGCAAAGTAAAAGAGGTATTCTAATGGCATTCAATTATGACCAATATTTAAGACTTGAAAAAATGCCAACACTTTGGTGTTGGGGTTGTGGTGATGGTGTTATTCTTAAGGCATTTATACGTGCTATAGAAAAAATGGGTGTTAAGCAAGATGATGTTTGTGTTGTTTCTGGTATCGGTTGTTCAGGACGCTTTTCATCGTATGTTGACTTCAATACAGTGCATACAACTCACGGACGTACTGTCGCCTTCGCAACAGGTATTAAAATGATGCACCCAGATAAAATTGTTGTATGTGTTGCCGGTGATGGTGATGCTCTTGCTATTGGTGGTAATCATACTATCCATGGAGCTCGACGAAATATTGACATAACGTTAATCATTATCAATAACTTTATCTACGGTTTGACAAATTCACAAACGTCTCCAACGACTCCTCAAGGTATGTGGACCGTTACGCAAAAAGTAGGTAATATTGATCCTACTTTTGATGCTTGTGCTCTTGGTATTGCGTCTGGTGCTTCTTTTGTTGCACGTGAGAGTATGCTTGACCCTAAGAAGCTTGAGAAAATCTTTGTTAAGGCTATGGAGCATAGAGGTTTCTCTTTCCTTGATATCCTTTCCAACTGTCATATTAACCTTGGTCGTAAGAACAAGATGGTTTCTGCAATGGATAACCTTAACTGGATTGACAGTATCACTATGCCTGTTAAGAAATACAATGAGCTTCCAGAAGAAGAAAAACTTAACATCTTGCCAACCGGTATCTTAAAAGAAGATACAAAGGTTAGAGAATATTGCGATATGTATCAAGATATTATCGATGCACACCAAGGTAAACGTGCAAATATTACACAAGACGACTTTGAGAAAAAAATATAAGGAGAACTGATGAGCAAGACATTAATGAGATTTACGGGTGTTGGTGGTCAGGGTGTTCTCCTTGCTGGTGAGATTTTTGCTGCTGCAAAAATTGCAACAGGTGGAGAAGGCCTAAAAACAGCAACGTATACATCACAAGTTCGTGGTGGACCAACAGTTGTTGATATTCAACTCGATGATCAAGAAATTTATTACCCCTATGCAAATGATGGCGAAATTGGTTTTATGCTTTCAGTTGCAAACGTTTCTTATAACTCATTCAAAGATGGTGTTCAACCTGGTGGAATAATTGTTGTTGATCCTAACCTTGTTCACCCAACGGATGAAGATCGTAAAATGTGGAAGATCTTCGAGATTCCTATTATTACTATCGCTAAAGAAGAAGTAGGAAACGTAATTACTCAATCCGTTGTTGCACTTGCTATTGCAAACACTATGATGAATGCTGTTGATAAGAAAACTCTTGTTGATACAATGCTTTCAAAAGTACCTGCAAAAGTTCATGCTGCTAACTTAAAAGCTTATGACCTAGGTGAAAAATACGCTAAAGAAGCTATGGCTAAAGCGGTATAACTCTTTTCCGCTTTTGCGGAAAATTATTCTTCACTTATTCCTTCAATTTTCTTCTTTATAAAACTATTTTAATCATAGTGTTAATCTGATTATTAATGTACAATTGGATACTCTTTCGTAAATAATATGAGGGAGTGGATATGAATAAATTTGATGCATTATTTGAGGATGAAGATGATATTTTTGGAGGTACTCCAAAGTCAAAATATTGGGATATTTCAAACCAAATCAGTAAAGATTTGATGCAAGATGAATTTGATCATGTTATTATGCGTCTCGCTGTTATGGAAAAAATGCTTATGAAAATTCACGATGAAGAGATGCTCGATAAAATTATTAAAAATTATTATTATGAGAATGTCGATGAGATTGAGGTGCTAAAAAAGAGCATGTATATGGAACTTGCAGGAAAGCTTATATATCGACTTGCTGACTAAATGATACTTTAGGCAGAAGTTACTCTACATTTGCTTCTTTGGTATTCAATATACCAAAGAAGCAAAAGCCAAACTCGGAATGTAATTAATTCCTTATATGCGGTTTGACCCGCATATAATCTTCATTCACACCTTCTGTTTATTTATTATATTATCTTATTTTTTAACCTCTAATATCTTCTTAAAAATGCCCTAAATTACATTTTTTTATAACCTCTATGATAGAATTATTTATTAAATTATTTGTTGGACTGTATGATAAGAATTATTTTATTTTGTTTGGTGTTTTTTACTCTTTTTGCTCATGCTCAGACTAAAAAGAGAATTTTTATACTTCATTCGTATTCGCACGAGTACAGTTGGACTAAATTACAGCATGATAATTTTGTGAGCAAGATGCAAGAGTCATGTTCTTTACCACTTGAGATTTCTGTAGAGTATTTGGATACAAAACGTCTTAAATTATCAAATGAGTATCAATCCTTTTTTTTATCGTATTTGCAGAAAAAGTACGAGGGTTATCGTCCGGATGCTGTTTATGTAACGGATGATAATGCATTAAAGTTTTTTTTACATTATCAAGGACAATTATTTTCGGATATCCCCCTCTTTTTTTCGGGAATCAATGATCTTTCGTTAGCACATACTCTCGATGTTATTCAATATAAAGGGGTGTATGAGACGAAAGAGATTATCCCTAACATAGAGCTTATCCGTCAGTTTTCCCCTCCGACGCGTGAGATATGGATTGTTGGAGACACCTCGAATACGTATCGTTCCATTGAATCTGATATGCGAGCAAAAATATCTCAATACCCCAAATACACGTTTCATTTTATCTCTTCTTCACGAATCGATGAAATTACGGAAAAACTTCCAAACTCTCCTAAAACTTTTGTTTTATTGACAACAATTGGAGAGTTAAGTGATTCTAATGGAGATAATCTTACACTAAAAGAGTCGATTGCTATTCTGAAACAAAAACCAAATCTTATTCTGTGCAGTATGGAAGATGCTTACGTACAAGGAGGAGTTGTCGGCGGTTTTGTGACGAGTGGTGTAAAACAGGGAACTCATGCTGCTGAGCTTGTGATCCGTTATTTTAACGGTGAATCTTTAAAAAATATTTCATCCGTCATCACAAGTCCGAATGTTTATATGTTCGATCGTAAAGCATTAATGGAATCACGATTGATACTCTCTGAATACATTGCGCGAGATGCAGTAATTTTGCACGATAAAAAAACTTTTCTGGAGCGTTATCAACATATAATTTTAAATACTTTTTTTATAGTATTGGTCCTTTTTTTACTTTTTCTGCTTATCGTCTTTTTTATTGCTTTGCAAAATAATGCTCACTTGAAAAAATTAGAAGCAGCACTTCAGGAGAGTTCTGATGAAGTGTCGATTCTCAAAGAGAAACTTGTTTTAATGGAACAGCTCTATGAATAAAAAAATTATTTTAGCAATTATTTTTTTTATTTTACTCTTAGTCATCTTTCCATTTGTTCAAACGTTCTTTTTTTCCCAACAAACAAGCGGTAAAATCGTTATTGATCAACCTATTGATGCCCCTTATCTCCAGCATCCAAAAAAAGATTTGACGTTGGTTTTTTTTGGATATGTTGGATGTACAAAAGTATGTACCCCTATCTTGCATCAAGTGGATGATTTTTATGATTCTCCCTCTTTCGCACCGCTAAAGCCGTTTGTTGGATTCTCTTTTGTCAATTTGATGCCCGAAATAGCACCTGATCAGCCCAAAGCATTTGCACAGTCGTTTAATCCTGCGTTTGATGGGGTCTATCTCACCCAAAAAGAACTGATGGGGATTGACAGAGATTTTTCTCTTTTTTTCTCAAAAAGTCTTGCGGATTCTGGAGAAATCGATCACAGTGATCACCTTTATCTTATTGAGACACAACAGAGCGGTACGGTAGTTCTAAAAAATATTTATACAACCCATCCGATAAATAAATCCTTGATCATCGCGGATATTTACACATACTTAAATGAGACAAAATGAATGACACTATGCAAGAAAATCTTTTGAAACTCCCTTCCGTACCCGATTTCGCTCAAAAAAATTTCAAAGAGCATTTTCTTCAAGCTGATAAAGTAATGCTGGTTCTGATTGGTATTCAATGGATTATCGCCACTTTCATTACATCGATTAGCTACGATACCTATTTGTATGGCTTTATTGGGGGAGGACTCATTACCCTGATTTTATTCTTTGCTTACCGTTCTTTCAAAGGAACACAAGTGATGCGGGCTCTGGTGGCTGTAGGGATGATGTTATTTTCGCTGATCTATATTCAACAGCACCTTGGGCGTATAGAGATGCATTTCCATGTCTTTATTGCATTGGCAATTCTCTCCCTTTATAAAGATGTAGTGCCTGTTTTTGTAGCCGCCGCTACAACGATTATTCACCACGCAGTTTTTAACTTTTTGCAGTTGAATGAGATTTCACTTTTTGGAATGCCGGTGATGGTCTTCAATTATGGGTGCGGAACAGATATTGTCTTTTTGCACGGTATATTTGTGATTGCCGAAGCATTGGTACTCGGATATATTATCAAATTACAGATTGAATACGGAGTAGAACTCAACCGTTCTGAAAATCAGATATTGGGACTAAACGAAGAGCTTAGTTTTACGTCACTGCATGATTCTTTGACAGGTCTGCCGAATCGATACAATCTTTACTCACAGCTTAAGCTCATGGTGGCCAATGCTAACCGATATGAGCGTAAATTTGCCGTATTGTTTTTGGATTTGGATCATTTTAAAAACATCAATGACACTCTTGGCCACAATGTGGGAGATGGACTGTTGAAAGCAGTTTCACAAAAACTCAACTCAATAATCCGAGAGAATGATATTGTTGCACGTATCGGTGGAGATGAATTTATCATTGTCCTTAATGATTTTAGCGATTCAGGGACATTGGAACAGGTTATTTCGAAAATTCTCGATACCTTTCACCGCGAGTGGATTGTCCAAAATCATTTTTTAAGGCTCTCGACCAGTATTGGTGTTGCTATCTATCCGGATGATTCCAAAGAGATTAATGAACTGATGAAATTTGCAGATATCGCAATGTACAAAGCCAAATCAGAAGGGAGAGACCAGTTCAGCTTTTTTACGGCTACGTTAAATGCTCAAGTCCATGAAGAGGTCAATATCGCCCATGATATGCACCGCGCGTTGGAAGATCGAGAATTTGTGTTGTACTATCAGCCGAAAATTCATATTTTGAGCGGGAAAATTATCGGAGCAGAAGCATTGATCCGCTGGAATCATCATGAAAAAGGGTTAATCTATCCTAACAATTTCATTACGATCGCCGAAAATACCGGTTTCATTTTAAAATTGGGGACATGGATTATTGAAGAGACGGCAGAGATGATCAGTCGTTTACAACATAGCGGATATACGGATGTCCATGTCTCATGCAATGTTTCGACACGACAATTTCAAAATCTTCATTTGTTTTCAGATATCGAAAATGCCATTCGTAATAATGAAATCAATGCGAATCAATTTGCTATTGAAATCACTGAAAGTGTTATGATGGAATATCTTGAAGTGACCCTCGAAGTGCTTAAAAGAATTAAAAACTTAGGTGTCCATATTTGTATGGATGATTTCGGTACCGGCTACTCATCATTATCCTATCTGCGACAGTTCCCGATCGATTCACTAAAAATCGATAAAAGTTTTGTGGATGATATTTCAGAGTATGAAAACAATGATCATATTCTACTTAACACGATCATCGCTATGGGACAAACATTAAATCTTAATGTCATTGCCGAAGGGGTTGAAGAAGCGTATCAGATGGAGTATTTGAAAGAAAGAGGATGCGAATATTATCAAGGATATTATTTTGCGAAGCCTGTGCCTGAAGATGAATTTTTTGTATTATTGGAAAAAAATAGGAAAATTTGAAAGGTACGATACTCCTTTCTAATCTAATATCCTTTATAATGCCACAGGTACACAGGTGATAGCTTGAGCCACAACTCAAGAGGAAAGTCCGGGCTGCTGTAGGACACGGTTCCATCTAACGGATGGCCGCGGTAACGCGAGGGACAGTGCAACAGAGAGTAGACCGCCTAGATTTCGGTTTAGGTGAGGGTGAAACGGCGGGGTAAGAGCCCACCAGTCTCATAGGCAACTATGAGAGCTATGTAAACCCAACCGCGCAGCAAGAAACAGATGGTTAGCGTCCTACATCGCTATTGTTTCGCTAGAGGCTCAGAGTGATCTGAGCAGTAGATTAATTATCACTTTATCCAGAACCCGGCTTATGTGTACCTA
>JAUYSQ010000126.1 GCA_030696285.1 Sulfuricurvum sp.
TGGATCTTTTTGCCGCAAAACACGATCTTAAAACAGTGTATATCTCCGATATCGTTGAATTCCGACTTGCCAATGAAATTTTGGTCAAGGCAGTTTCGGAAGAGGAGATTGAATTTTTCGGTGTTCATGTCAAAAAATACGGTTTCGAAGATCACCAAGGTGATAACCATACTGCCGTTGTTTTTTACAAGGCAGGGGAGACCGCGAATGTTCGTGTTCACAATGTAATTCCTGATATTGATCTTTTATTGAACCAAAATAAGTATGCGCAGCTGATCGATTCTATTCAGTATCTCAAACTTAACAGTGGTGTATTACTCTTTATCAATAAGCCAAATCATCAACATGCAAATATAAAATAATACGGTATTGTTGCCCAGATACTTAAGGTTCTAGGGGTTCGTCATATGCGTCTTATTGCTGATGCTAAGACAGCTGAATTTGCAGGGCTAAGCGGGTTCGGACTGGATGTGGTTGAGACGATCAATCTGAGTGAAGAGCATTAATCGCTTTTAAGTTCATTTGATTTACAATCATTAAAAGATCAGCGAGAAGGAGTGTAACATGGAAATTAAAACAATAGCCAAATCGCTTGCATTGGCTGGGATGCTGGGAATAGTTGCCATACAATTTACCGGATGCGGTGCAGCTCATACGGCGGTCAAGAAACGAAATTTAGATGTCCAAACAAGAATGACGGAAACGATTTTTTTAGAGCCGACTGAACCTGACAAACGGACGATTTTTGTGGATGTTCGTAATACCTCTGATAAAAATATGAATGTGCAGGAGACGATTGTCAATGCACTCAAAGCGCGCGGATATACGATTAGCAACAGTCCGCAACAAGCGAATTTTATGCTGCAAGCCAATGTCTTGCAAGTAGGTAAAACAGATCTTCGCCAAGCGCAGAATGCTTTTGACGGAGGATTCGGCGGAGCAGTGTTAGGTGCTACGGCAGGGTACGCGATGCACAATTCGAACACAAATGTTGCTGTCGGCGGGTTAATTGGTGCTGCTTTGGGGGTTGTCGGCGATGCATTGGTGGATGATACTTTTTACAGTATGATTACCGATGTACAGATTCGTGAGCGGCCATGGGGCGGGGAAGTGATTACCCAAACTCAAGCTGCGGCATTGAAACAAGGAAGCTCAACCAATGTCAAACAAGACATTAAAGGGGCAAAAATCGAGTGGAAAACGTATCGCACGCGTGTTGTGAGTACGGCCAATAAGGTCAATCTCGATTTTGAAGAGGCACAGCCTGTACTTCAAGATGCGCTTGGAAAATCACTCTCAGGACTTTTTTAAGCCATTCTTTTTTGTCCCATTACGGGACGAAATACTTTGATGAATACCATTCCCACAATCAAACCAACGCTATCAGCAACGACATCTTCGATGGAAGCAAAACGTGTCGGCAAAAAAGCTTGTACCGTTTCAATAAAAATTCCGTATGCGACAAGGGTGAGCAATATCCGCTTGAGCGAATGGGAGTAGGAGAGGGCATAGAGAAGGGATAAAACCGTAAAAGCTGCGGTATGGTTGATGAGATCGCTGAGTGAAACGATCGGCGGGAGAGCGGAGTAGTCGGGTAAAAATGCAAGGATAGAGATGGCTATCACTGCAATAAAGAGAGAGAAACGGAAGAAAAATGTCAATTTTTCATCGCCTTGATAAACGATTCGTAAATATTTTCAAGCTGTAAATCTTGTTCTAAAATTTCTTTATTATCCTGCACCATAAAGTGCTCCAAAACGGCAACCCGTTTGAGCAAGTATTCAAACATCTCTTTATTGATGTCGGGAAGTTTGTTGTGACTGAAAGGGTCTTTATCTCGTCCTTTTTGGATCACATGGGCTGGAATACCGATCGCGGTACTGTTTTCGGGTACATTGCGCACAACTACGGAGTTGGCTCCTACTTTGGAATTTTCACCAATGGTGATATTACCGAGAATTTTAGCCCCCGCACCGATAACAACTCCCCGTTTGATCGTCGGATGACGCTTGCCTGCGGTTAAACTAACTCCACCCAGAGTGACTCCCTGATAGATAAGGACATCATCTTCGATAATTGCCGTTTGACCGATAACGACTCCCGTTCCATGATCAATAAAAACACGACGTCCGATCGTAGCTTCAGGATGGATGTCAATATGGGTAAAGATTTGATTTACCCCCATAATAAGGCGGGCAAAAGATTTAAAACCATTACGATAAAGACGATTGGCAATGCGGTACCAGAAAATTGCCCAAACCCCAGGGTAGTTAAAGAGGAGCTCGATGCGAGAACTAATGGCGGGGTCATTTTTATAAACATTCGAAAAATCTTCACTAATTTCAGAAAAAAGTCCCAAATAAAATCCTTATCGTGTTGTGCGTAAATAACCGTTTTGATAGAGGTACATTTCGAGTTTTTGTAGTGTATCAGTTTTTTCTTCTTCTGTACTAAAATCACTGGTTGCCAATTTATTTTTAAGGTTCGTTAGAAGTTTAGAGCTGTCATACCCGATATCTTCAAGAATATTAAGAATATTATCGGATTCGGTAAAGTTTTCAATCTCATATCCGTTGTCATTAATAAGAATGGTACATTCGCTGGGATGGACGAAGAGGTTATGATTCATCCCCAATGTCTCTTGATAAGCGCCTACGTTGAAGAAAGCGAGAAAATATTCCTCTTCATCCAAGTCGATATCGTGCAGGTAGAGCGGTGTATCGGGTTTAAAACGGATCTCTCCATCACTGTCACACGTAATATCCCAAAGACTTGCCGCGCGGATAGCCGGTACATCAAGACGATCAAGCGGCATGATAGGAAATTGTTGCTGTAAACCCCAATAATCAGGGATACTTTGAAAAATAGAGCTATTGATAAGGTAACGCTCTTGGAGTTTGACTTGAAGACGCTCGATTTCGGGAACGAGATTGTCTTGAGAGAGATAAAGCGATTTTTTGATAATTTGATGGACTAAAATCTCTGCATTGGAGCGATCGAGAAGATCGATATGACCGAGATTGAATAAGGTTAGCAAAGATTCCATGTGATCGAGGGCATCGTGCATATACTCGATGCAGGTACGTGGAGAAAGGAGGGCGTTAAGTTCACGAAGCTCTTCGATCAGAGGTGGATTTTTCTCTTTGAGTTTAAGCGATTTTTCCTGATAATCATGCGAAAAAAGTTCGAGTACCGGAGTAATCAATACGGAGTGAGACGCAACAACAAATCGTCCTGACTCGGTAAAAATATCGGGATGTTCGACCCCTTTTGCATTCATAATTTCGCGCAGCAAAAAGACAACACTGTTGGAAAACTCCTCAAGGGTGTAGTTGCGCAGACGGTTAGAAGTGTGTTGAGAATATTCAACCGCCAGCCCTCCGCCGATATTAATGGCATTGAGATTATCGGCTCCCATTTTTTTGAGCTCGGCATAGATGTTTCCTGATTCACGCAATACCCGTTTGAGAGTCGAAATATCTTGCATTTGAGAACCGACATGAAAATGAATCATCTTGAAATGCTCTACCATATTGTGCTCTTGGAGCATACTCATCGCCTCGATAAGCTCGGTTGATGTGAGACCGAATTTGGCACTTAGACCACTGCTTTTTGCCCAGATTCCGCTCCCTTCGCTTTGTAGACGAATCCGAATCCCGATATTCGGTACTTTTAAATTACATTGTTGGGCAACATCGATAATCCATTCAAGTTCCCCGATTCCCTCGATAGTAATGGTGATGTCATGACCCATTTGTGCTGCCATAAATCCGAGTCTGACCATCTCTTCATCTTTAAAGCCATTGACCGTGATGGGAGAACCCAGAGGGGTTTTTGCCATTGCAAGGGCAAGTTCGGCTTTGGATCCTGCTTCTAAACCATAGCAGAATTTTTCACCGTGTTCGACAACGGCATCGACTGCTTCTGGGAATTGATTGACTTTGAGAGGGAAGACGGCACGAAATTTTCCCGTATAATCGTTTTCAAAAATAGCACGCTGAAAGTTAGAATAGAGTAACCCTATTTGTTTTTCAATCAAATGAGGGAAGCGCAAGATTAGAGGACCGCTCAGATTTGTTTTACGAATTTTTTGCGTAATTTCGATGAGCGAAGGGGAACTTTTGTAGTTTACTTTGATCATTCCCTGATCGATCATAAAGTTATTTTCTCCCCAAATGTCTATACCATATTTTTTCATACGTTCTCTTTTGTGGTGAAGTGTGTGAGCGGAAAGGTCGATTCCTGTTTCTCGAGTAGATCTTTGACCCAAATGGTCCCTTCTTGACGCTCATTTTCACCGATTACGGCGCAATAGCGGGCGTTGATACGATCGGCTCCTTTGAGGTGGGCTTTTAGGCTCTTGGAATCGTATTCAACAACCGCTTTTTGCGTAGAGCGTAGAGTTTCAGCGACTTTGAGGATCTGCGGCAAGGATTCATCGTCCATCGCTCCGAGGTAATATCCCTCACGTACGGCTTCTGGCATGACGATCAGCTCCATCAAACGCTCAATCCCAAGCGCAAATCCGACCGCAGGGGTTGGCTTGCCGTCTAAAAACTCGATAAGACGATCATAGCGTCCCCCTCCGGCAATGGCGCTTTGAGAGCCGATGTCATCACTGACAAATTCAAAGGCTGTTTTTGAGTAATAATCCAGACCGCGAACGAGATTGGTATCAATTTCATAGGCAATGGCGTGGTTGTCCAAAATCTCTTTTAGAGTGTCGAAATCGCTTTGGCATCCTTCACAGAGGTGATGAATGAGTTTGGGCGCATTGACGTAGAGGTTTTGGCATGCGTCATTCTTACAATCAAGAACGCGGATGGGATTGGTAACTTTACGGCGGATACAATCGTCGCACAGAACATCATCACACGATTCGATAAAAGAGACCAGTTTTTCGCGGTAGGCCGGCATACAGTGCTGATCTCCCAAAGAGTTGAGTTTCAAACGATAACCGATCCCTAAAGCCTTCAGAATATCGGCAACCATCATAATCATCAAGGCATCTTCATAGACCGAATCGACTCCAAAACTCTCTACTCCGAATTGGTGAAATTGGCGCAAGCGCCCTTTTTGAGGACGCTCATACCGAAACATTGCTCCGTGATAGTAAAAGCGGTGGATTCCCCCTTTTTTATCCAGTTTGTGTTGAACGAACGCACGAACAACGCCGGCAGTCCCCTCGGGGCGCAAACATACGTCATTGTCCCCTTTGTCGGTAAACTGATACATCTCTTTGCCGACGATATCGCTGCTCTCACCTACGGAGCGTTTAAAAAGCGCCGTCTCTTCGAGTAGGGGTGTTTCAATGTAATGAAAACCGTATCGTTTGGCAACAGTGGAAGCGGTGTTGAGAAAATACTCATAGCGCTCGTAGTCGTTTGAGAGAATATCGTTCATTCCGCGCAACGATTGAATCATAAGGCTCCTTTGATAAGTTCGGTAATCTCTTGGGTAATCATATCAATTGATTGTGACGCGTCGATTACATGGGTTGGTATTTGCAATGCATGAGAAGCAGCGATAAGGGCATCTTGGATACCAAGAAGGTAGGACGTTCCGCGTGCTTCGATGGTGTCATGCTCTTTTTGAGAGAGACGATACGCTAACTCTTCGGGTGATAATTTTAAAATAAAAACCATTTGAGGTAAATGTCCATTGGTTGCAAGAGTGTTGAGAGATACGAGGGTATCAAGGTCGCAAATATCTTGCACCATGGCATAGGCAACCCCTGAAACAGCAGAACGGTCACTGATGATTAGTTTATTGATATTTGGTAATATTAAACTTTCCGTATGCTCCGCACGATCGGCTAGGAAGAGAAGCAATTCGGCTATTTTACTTTTTAAGGCTCCATGCAATACCATTGAACGGATTTGAATTCCAACGGGAGTTCCTCCCGGTTCTTTCGTAGTCAGTGCTTCCGGAAAAAAAGTTTTAAGGGATTCGATTTGAGTGCTTTTACCTGCGGTATCAATACCCTCTATGGCAACGTACATGATTTCATACTCCCAATAACATTTTGAACCGATGCGGGTAAAAGATGGTCGGTTTTACCGTTGAACTTGAGCAGATTACGGACGATCGAGGAGCTGATAAATGCATGTTTGAGTTTGGGCATCAAATAGACCGTCTCTATGGTAGGATCAAGAGAGTTGTTGAGGTATCCCAACTGCAATTCAAACTCAAAATCACTTACGGCACGCAGACCTCGGATCAGTACGGTTGCTCCCAGGGTATTGGCAAGCTCGACGGTGAGGTTGTCAAATCCGACGACCCGTACCCGTTCCAAATCTTTAACCGCGAGTTTGGTCATCTCTACCCGTTCTTCGAGCGTAAACATAGGGCGCTTGTCTCTTGAATCGGCGACTGCAATAATCACTTCGTCAAACAGTTTTATCCCACGCTCAATGATGTCGAAATGACCGTTGGTCACAGGATCAAACGTTCCGGGATAAAGGGCAATTCTATGCATGGTCATTCCAGCGTTTATAAAGAGTATTGTCGATGTTCATCAAATCCATCCATTTTCCAATCATAAAATTTTCCATATCTTCAAGTGTGGTTTGTTCACCGTAATAGGCGAGAGCAGGGGGTGCTATGACAACTCCCATCATGGAAAGTTTATGCATATTTTCCAGTGCAATCGGAGAGAATGGGATCTCACGGGGAGCTAAAATCAATATTTTTCGCTCTTTTATCATGACGCTTGCTGCACGTGTGATGAGATTATCGGCGATACCGCACGCAATTTTTGCCAAGGTATTCATACTGCAAGGGGTGATGATCATCGCATCCGCGCCATATGAACCCGATGCGACAGAAGCCCAGATCTCATGGTTTTGGTGAAGGTGGATATTTTCTTCTTTTTCCAACACGATTTGGGCGTGTTCAGAGACGATTAAATGTTTTGTAATCCCAGCAGGAAGAGAATGTAAAAATTTTAGTCCTAGATTTGCGCCACTGGCACCACTGATTCCTACGACTATTTTCATTGAAGCTCCACCCGATTTTCTCCTGTGATTTTAGCACGCATCCGTTTACCGTCACCTTTTTCGACCGTAATAATATCATACAGTCCCCCCTCCTGTGTAGCACGGGCGATAAACTCTACGACAAGCGAACCGTTTTGGACGGTTACGCTTACCTGAGATCCACGCAATACCATAGGAAGCGGCTCGATGTGACGGTCGAGTAAGAGGGTGTTTTCTTTGAGCGATGAGCGGAATCGGTACGGAGTTTCGGGAAGCGTCCCCAGCGGTTTGCCTCTAAAGCCTTCAAACGGCAGGGATTGGATCAGGGTATTTTGAATCGAAACAGCCTCTTTTCGGGCTACTTTTCGGTTCGTGTGGAGTACCTTTAGGGTCGCATCGATTGAAAAATCAAAATAACGACGAATTCCATGGCTGTCAACCACATAAAAGGTCCCTTTTTTATTTTTAAACGTATTATCATCAAAAACTATCTTGGTGTGCTCCGGGAGAGAATCACTGTTGGCACGAGAGATAATGTGAATCTCTTGGATTTCTATCGCAGGGTAATGGTGTTTAAAAAAGAGGGTTATCTGTTCTTTTAATAGGCGGTAATCCGTGTTGGCTTGTTTTGTGAAATTAACAAAACGGACCTTTTTTGACTCAATTGGACATCCCCCCAGTTCAAACGTTTTAGCAATAATTTGGGCATTGACCCGATACGATGTTTTGCCATCCGGAATCCGTAAAATTTCAAAATTTTTTTCACATTTTTGGTCAATGGTTTTAGACATGATGACAGTACTGTCAAAAAAATAGTTGGAGCTCAGTTCACCAGCACGGATCACGCTGATGGAAACAAAGAGGATCAAAAAAATGGATTTAATCGCAGAAATGTTATGCCTCGTATTTTATAGAGTATTTATCGCGTTATTGTAGCACGATAAGGGCTTGAAAAGTTAAATATAGGTATCCTTTCAATTGAATAAAGTGATGGCAGGAAAGAGGGTATTAGTGCTATTTTTTGAAAAAAAACGTAAAAAAGAGGATAAATCCTCTTCTGTCATTATAGAGGCGGTTGAAGCCGAACAAATCACCCTTGCTTATCGGCATATGCGCTTATCGGCTATTGCTATCGTTCTTAATTCATTGACTCTTACGTGGGCCCTTTGGGGGGTTGTGGATAAAAATGTATTGTTGGTGTGGTGTATTTCTCAGTTTTTGGTAATGGGGTGGAGAGGGTTTCAGTGTCGTGTTTATTGGAAGTATTTCCAAATTCGAACCGCAAGAGAATGGAAAAACGTTTTTTTGATCGGGATGATTCTTTCGGCTATTGTTTGGGGAACCGCATCCTTCTTATTATTTCCGACCGGCAGTCTCTTGCACCAAACTTTTTTAATGATCATACTGGCTGGAATGTCTGCTGCCTCGATTAGTTCTCTCTCGTCAATACGGTACGCTTCTCAGATTTACGTAAGCATCCTTATTCTTCCCTTGATTATTGTACTGATGATGCAAGAGAACTCGATATACACCATGTTAGCCTTTACCGTGCTGCTTTACTGGATATTATTGCTGATTCTTGCGCGCCGTACGTATGACAATATTACGACTGCTTTACAATCGCGTATACTCTATGAACACTCTTTGTCCGTATTACAACTGAACGAAGAACATTTTGAGATGATTTTTAAAGAGGCGCCCGCAGGGATTTTTTATTACGATACTGATTTGATTGTCGTTGACAGTAACATTGAGATGATGAGTATACTGCAGATCGACCCAAAGCAAATGATTGGTTTGGATCTTAAGAAACTTCCCGATACTTGTTTGAATGATGCTATCAGTGCCCCTTTGCGAGGTGAAAAAGGGCATTATGAAGGTTCTTATACGACGATGATCAATAAGCTTGATCTGTGGATTGTTTTGCAGACTTCTCCGATGTTTGATACGAATCGTACGGTTATCGGAGGCGTTGCAATCGTTACTGATATTACCGATCGTATCGTTGCTGAGGAAAAGATGAAGCATCAAGCGTATTTTGATTCTCTCACTGATATTCCTAACCGTGCATTACTGAAAGACCGTATTGAACAATCCTTGGCACACTTCCGACGTCATCGCAGTATTATGGCAGTTTTGTTTTTGGATTTGGATCATTTTAAAAGCGTTAATGACTCGTTGGGACATCATATCGGTGATGCACTGCTCATTGAGACCGCCAAACGACTGGTAAGTGTGTGTCGTGAGGGAGATACGGTAGCGCGTTTGGGAGGCGATGAGTTTGTTATTTTACTGGGAGAACTTGGGGATAACCCTCATATTGCGGCAGCCAAAGCGGAGAGTGTCGCGGAAAAAATTCATGATACTCTCTCCTATGGATTTGATGTTGGGTTGAGCGAGCCCATTGTGACGAGCTCCAGTATTGGAATTTCTCTCGTGAGCAGTGATGAGCAAAATGCAGATGATTTGCTAAAATTTGCGGATATAGCCATGTATCAAGCAAAAAAAGAGGGGCGAAGTACAACCCGTTTTTATCAGGAGAAGATGGATCAATGGATCAAAAAACGGATCTTTCTGGAAAATGGACTTCGTCATGCGATCAAGAACGGTGAATTAGAACTTTATTATCAGCCTGTGATCAACATTATGACTCAGAATATTATTGGTGCAGAGGCACTGTTACGATGGAACCATCCGGAGTTGGGAATGGTCATGCCCAATGATATGATTAAAATTGCTGAAGAGAGCGGTTTGATCGTCTCTATCGGCGAATGGGTGATGAAAGAGGCATGCCGTCAGTTCGTAGAATGGAAAAGAAATCATCCAAATGGTGCAGATATGAATCGTATATCGATCAACGTCAGTGCAATCCAATTTCGGCAAAGTGATTTCGTCGAAAAGGTGATCCGTATCGTTACGGAGTCAGGGATTGAGCCTTGGGTTGTGGAGATTGAGCTAACGGAGTCCATAATCATTGATAAAATCGATACGGTGATTGCGAAGATGAAACGTTTACGAGACTTTGGAATTGGTATTTCCATGGATGATTTTGGGACGGGATACTCGTCCCTTGCGTATCTCAAACGGCTCCCTTTTAGTACCCTTAAAATCGATCGCAGTTTTGTCCGTGACATCATGATTGACAGTGATGATGCCGCGCTGGTCGAGACGATACTCTCTATCGCGTCTATTTTTAATCTCGATGTTATCGCTGAGGGGGTAGAGACAGCTGCCCAGCTTGAATTTTTAAAGAACCATCAATGCCGTTATTTTCAAGGGTATTTGTGCAGCAAACCCGTAGTCGTTGAAGAGTTTGAAGAGTTGCTGGAGACAAATATAATAAGCTGTCTCCCGCGTTGAGTATTTGAGGTAAAGATGCGTTACTTGTAAAAGGCTACCGTACAATCGTTATCATGATACCCTCGGCGAAAGATTAGGCGTGCGCCCAACCGTTGCCCTAGTTTTTCAATCTTATGGGCTTGAAGGTAATTATAGGTTTTTGATTCTTTTTTTCCTTCCAGAAAGTTGAAAACTATCCCCCGAGTAGAAGCTTCATAGCACCGCTGGATAAACAAATAGCCTCCCTCCAGTGTTAAAATATTGAGGGCTCCGCTACACACATAAAATTCCCCTTCCGGGAGAGGGTCGGACAGAATATCGCATTGATAAATCGTCTGTCCGGTTCGCTTCTGTGCTTCTTTGACCATTATATCCAGAGCGTCTAATCCAATATAGTGAATCGAATCTTTTTTGTGTGAGCATAAATAGGGATACAAATCTCCGAAGCCGCACCCCGCATCAACGATAGAAGCCGCATCGAACGGCAAAAGTGATACGATCTGGTGGAAGCGAACCTCCTGTGATTGAGATGAATGCCAACGGAGACCTTCGGCGGTTAATCCGTGTTCAAAAATGCCGTCTTGATAAAATTCTTCTTTGTTTACACGATCCATTAGGTACATCTTTGAAAATTAGTATAGTAAACGAACATTATAGTCCATTTAGCTTTTAGTCTAGAAAACGCTTTCTCATTCCAAAAAGAAATCCGGCGAATACTATGGCGGATACGGATGCGATCATAAAGGGAAACGTGCTTCCGAAACGATCCCACAGCCATCCGCCGCTGC
>JAUYSQ010000127.1 GCA_030696285.1 Sulfuricurvum sp.
TAAGACATTTTTGACCATCCGTCGGCACGCTTCTGCTGTCCCGATGCGCTCACTCATATAGAGATGCAACACCGTCCCCCCTGTATATTTGCACTGAAGCTCGTCTTGGAGTTCCAGCGCTTCAAAAGGGTCATCCGTACAGGCAACCGGGATTTGGGAGCTGTTGGTATAATAAATATTTTCCCCTTCTCCTGCCTGCAAGATTTTAGGGTAACGTTTTTTATCCTCTTTGGCAAAACGATACGTCGTCCCCTCGGCAGGTGTTGCCTCAAGATTGTATAAATTACCGCTTCTCTCTTGGTATCCACGGATCGTGGTGCGCATTTTTTCTAAAATATCCAGTGAAAAATCTACCCCCCACGCAGTCGATAAATCTTCCGTATCACCGCTAAAATTACGAACCATTTCATTCATTCCGTTGACACCGATGGTGGAAAAATGGTTGTTGAACCCTTTTAGATAGCGTGCCGTATAGGGATAGAGTCCCCGCTCAAACATCTCGTTTACAAAAACACGCTTTTTCTCCAGAGTTGAATAGGCAATTTCCATTAATACATCCAGTGCTTCAAAAAAACCTTTTTCATCTCCGGGATACAAATATCCCAAGCGTGCCATATTGATCGTAACCACACCGATGCTTCCCGTCATTTCAGCACTGCCGAACAATCCATTGCCCCGCTTTAGAAGCTCCCGTAAATCCAGCTGCAACCGACAGCACATACTGCGCACAGCACCCGGTTTGTATGCGTTTGGATTTTCTACTTTTACCCCATTTTCATCTTTAAGATACTGACTTCCGATAAAGTTTTGAAAATAACTCGAACCGATTTTAGCCGTGTTTTCGAATAAAATGTCGGTGTTTTCCCCATACCAGTCAAAATCTTCGGTGATATTGACGGTGGGGATAGGAAACGTAAAGGGCTGACCCCCGTTGTCTCCTTCCGTCATGATCTCATAGTAAGCGCGGTTAATCATCCGCATTTCCGGTAAGAAGTGTTTGTAGGTCACATCCGTAAATTTTGTAATATGACTGTCTCTATTTTTCAATTCGCTCAACAGCTCGCTTGATGTGACCGCTTCAAAGAGATGGTGTTGATTTTTGGTAGGAATTTGATCTTTTAAATCTTCCGGTACCATCCAATCAATCGTAATATTGGTAAAGGGAGATTGACCCCAACGAGCAGGTACATTTAGATTGTACACAAACTGCCGTATCGCTTTTTTCACCTCGGTAAACGAGAGTTGATCTTTATACACGTAGGGGGCCAAATAGGTATCAAACGAACTAAATGCTTGCGCTCCTGCCCACTCACTTTGGAGAATTCCCAAGAAATTGGCCATTTGACCCAATGCTTCTCTAAAATGATTAGGCGCCTTGCTGTCCACACGTCCTCGCACTCCATTGAACCCTTCATCCAATAATGCGCGTAAACTCCAACCCGCACAATACCCCGTCAGACAATCGAGATCATGGATATGGATATCACCGTTACGGTGAGAGCTGCCCTCTTGGAGCGAGTAGATGCTGTCGAGCCAAAAGTTTGCGATTACTTTGCCCGCAAGATTATTGATAAGTCCTGCATTGGAATACCCCGTATTCGCGTTGGCGTTGATCCGCCAATCGGTTTTGTAGATGTACTCTTGGACGCTTTGGGTGGAGTTGACGAAGGTGGTGTCGGGTAAAAGACCTGCAACGTGTTCGCGCTGCATTTTATGCAAGAAACGGTAGGTGATAAACGATTTCATCACTGCAAACTCACCGGAATTATGGAGCTCTTCTTCGATGATGTCTTGGATCTCTTCGACGCTCCAAAGAGACTTGGTGTCAATCCTCTCTAAGAGACTTTTTAACGCAATTTGATTATAAGGGCGTGAGACACTTTCAAACGCTTTTTTGATTGCATCGACAATCTTATAAAGGTGAAAAACTTCCGTCGATCCGTCGCGTTTTAAAACTTGCATGAGCGTCTACCCTTGAAAAAGAATAGGTCATTGTAAGACAAATGGCTCCCCTTTGTCATTGACCTTAATCAAGTGGGCAGATTAAATTTTACGGCTTCAATAAAGGGGAGATTTGAGCGTAAATTTCTTTGCTCACCCATTGGTTAATTTTGACCATATTTTCTTCCTTCTCTTTTAAACGGGCATAACTTTGTTCGAGTTCATGACGTTTGACCCGCTCAACCGGAGAACGGAGAGATTTGTAACCGATGAGGGTTCCGTTTTTATCGAACAGCTGTGATACTTGTGCATAAACCCAGTAAAATCCCCCGTCTTGGCGAAGGTTTTTGATGTATCCTGACCATATCTTTCCCTCGCGAAGGGTTCTCCATAAATCAGTAAAAAGAGAGACAGGCATATCAGGATGACGAACGATATTGTGCGGTTTTCCGATCAGCTCATCGGTTTCATAACCGCTAATATCGGCAAACGTATCGTTCACATACGTAATGATCCCTTGGAGATTTGTATGCGATACAATCAATTCATCGTACGGAACTTCACTCTCCATACATACAGGGATCGGTTTCATCACATATCCTTTAAGTGCCCGTTGTAAACAATATCTTTAGCATCCACATCCTCGGCATTGAGCCCATCAACAATAGACGCATCAATACGCTCAAACTTACCCTCTTCGGACGAGAATTCGTTTTCACTAAACGCCATCGCCATCTCCGCAGAGAGGATATGAGGAATTTCTTGGATAACACGAAGTTTTTCACTCTCTTCTTCGGTCGTTTCCCCCTCTAAAATGATAATAATGCGTCCTAATTCATCGTGCATATACACTTCACACTGACCGCTTGAGCGTAACTGCTCTAATACAAACTCGATGTACTCCGGCGCACATTTAACAACAACACTAGATATATTCATGGTAACTCCCAAAAGTAAATTTTATTTTCATCGGCACACGATACAAACCGTTTTTCGTCCATAAAGATGATCCGATTTAATGTTGCATTGTGCCCTTTTGCCGTAGCAATTTTTTGACGCTTGGCGGTATCAAAAAGGGTAATTATGTTTTGCTCATCCAAAGCGACTGCTGCACGCCCAGCCGAGGGCGATAACGCCACCGTATAAATCAAAAACGTTCCGTCAAACCGTACGTAGCTTTTCCCGTCCAACGTATAAATAATGGCACGTCGATCTTGCCCTGCTGTGATAAGAGAGCCGTTTTGAAGATCGATCTTGTAGATATTATCAACATTTCCCCCCTTGAGCTGCTTGATGATTGTACCACGACTCGTGTCGATTAAGGAGACAATCCCAGCCTCTCCCGCAATCGCGGCAATTTTATGATCCGAAGAGAGTGCCATATCGCTCAGAGGTGACGTCCCGCCGCTAATAGTTTTAAGGATTTTATTGGCTTTGAGATCAAAAAAGACCACTTCATTGCTCAAAAGCGCCACTATGGCACGAGTATCCGAAAGTAATGCAACTTTTTTAACGACCGATTTGGTTGAAAAAGAAGTTTTAGTGATTTTACCCTCATGGATGAGATACAAAAATCCATCTTCAGCTGCTAAAATTACCATCTTGCCATCTGAGGCAACATCAAGGCTCATAACTCTTTGAGAAACTTTTTCACCCCAATAATTAACCAAAGGCTTAAGCGTCACTTTTGAAAGAATTTTTCCTTTGGTACTGATTTGGAGTACTTCTCCGTTTGCCGTACCTGCCCAAACGGTATCATTATGAATGACAAAATCAACAACAGGAGCTGATGTTTTTACCGATATTTTAGGGGTAATGACCCCTGCAATAATATTCAAGCTTACCAGTACGATAGCAATTAAAAATTTCATTTAGCTGCCTTTAGAGGATGAACGGTAATCGTGTAAGCAGGACACACTCCGATGCAAAACCCGCACGCGGTGCATTTAAGCGGATCGATTTCCGGATTCCATAACCCTGTAAATTCTATCGCTTTATCATTACAAACATCCGCACAACTGCGACAAATCGTTTTATTCCACGCCAAACAGCTCAATATCCCAATACGAACCTCCGCATTGATGGCATTTACTGGCTCCGCAACAAAACAATCACTCTCGCAAGCGACACTGCACTCACCGCAAAACGTACATCCGCGTTTAGAAAAATCAAGAAAGGGTGACGCCGTTCCCTCGCGAACCACGATCCCTTCTTCACACACACTTTTACACGCGGATGTTGTACACTCTGCACACCCTTGCGCACTATTGGGGATAAACCCCGGCAAAAGAGGAAAAAAAGGAGCTTCTTTCTCTTTTACCTGCACTAGGGATACTAAAGATGAAAAAAATCCGCGTCGGCTATCCATCAGTCTGCTACAATATCTTTTGTTATATCAAATGATCCTGCTGTATCTTCAACAACACCTTCACGTAGCGTCTTAATCAAATTGGTTTTGTATTCGCCGCCAATTTTTTTATGATAGGCACCTTTGAATTTGTTCATAACTGCCGGATCGAGCACTGCTTGCGGTGCATGACATGCCGTACAGTTCCAACGTCCTTGATACAATTCTCCCTTGAGATCCGTCATATCACGGAAATTTGTCAAATGCGATTTAGGAATAGCAATTGCCCCAACACTCGGTGCAACGTCAGGCATATGACATGACGTACACACATTTTCCTCTAGAGAAATGATCGGCAACTCACTAATATCATGCGGGATCATCGGAGGCTGATTATCATAAGTACGCGGAATTCGTTTATTTCCCGCACCCGGAGCCGCCCCTTTATAGACATACGGTTTATCTACTAAACCTGTGTCAGCATCTACGCTGACTTTTGAAAGGCCAAGCGTCTCTTCGCTAATTTGGACATCTTGTCCCGCCACTACTGCTAATGTTGTTCCTAAAACCAATGTGGCTATTACGCCAATCATACTTCGTTTCATGTAGCTATCCTCCTACTTTGTTGTTTTAAAAAATCGAATATCGAAATTCAAAGCATCATCATCACACACTTCCACACAGCGAGCACAATTCGTACACTCACCCATGGCGACAAATTCACTGCGTTTGCCGATCATATGCAATACGGGCTTTTCAGGACAAATATCCGTACATTTCATGCACAGCGTACACTTCTCCTGATTATGCTTAACGCGAATGATACTAAACCGTCCAATGAGTGAATAAAAACCCCCAAGTGGACATAAATGACCGCAAAACCCGTTTTTTACTCCGAAAAGATCGAATAAAAAAACACCCAGCACTACGGTTGAACCAAAGCCGATCCCAAAGATCAACCCACGGCTCAATATCCCGATAGGGCTAATAAACTCAAACGCATCTACGCCAAAAATCGCTGAAAGGGCGAGGCTAAGTCCTAAAATCCAATAACGAAGATTTCGGCTCAGTACCACACGGCGTTCTACCTCGTTGATTCGCAACACTCGACGAAGCCCACTGGCCGCATCGGTGACCATATTGATAGGGCACACCCAGCTGCAAAAAGCACGTCCCCCGATAAGAGCATAAAAAATCGCAATAATTGCCGCTCCGATCAAAACATCCAATCCCAATAATGCTCCCGCTGCAGACATTTGAAGTACCGCAAAAGGATCCGCTAAAGGAATCATTCCAAAAACCAAAGAGCTGCTCAAATTTCCTTCGAGCATTTTCCAGCCCCAAGCATGCGCTCCAAAATAGAGAGCAATCATCAACGTTTGAGTCAAACGGCGAAGAATTAAAAATCGGTGTTTAAAGGTCCACCTCATCAGAACTCCTCACTGTTGAGATAATCAACCGGCTTTTTGGCACTCGTAGGGGTATGAGTAATTTCACCACCCCCTTTTTGATCCTTGAGACGATCTTCATCTTTTTCATCCCACCCTTTGATGTAATTGCTTCCGGCTTTCCCTTTGGCAATTTCAAGTGGCAAGACAAAAATAGAGGCTTTTTCAGTCACACATGCTTTTTCACACAGTCCGCATCCGGTACAAACATCTCCGACAATACGCGGAACCATAAGCGCATGCTTTCCGGTTCGATCATTACGAGATTGATCGATAATAATCGCTTCATTGATCAACGGACACGCTCGATAACACGCATCACACTGAACGCCCCAAAAGGCGATACATTGATCCGAGTCGATCACAGCAACACCCATTTTCGCCATACCGATGTCAAACTCAGGCTGTCCATTTTTAGCCATTTTAGAGACTAAAGAAGCATCCAAAGCTCCCGTCGGACATGGCGGAACACACGGAATGTCCTTACACATATAACACGGTATTTCACGCGCCGTAAAATACGGAGTCCCTACCGGGACATTATCCCCTGCGCGTGCCAGCTTAAGCGTATCATACGGACACGCGTTCACACACAATCCACACCGAATACACATCGACAAAAAATCTTCTTCAATACGTGCCCCCGGAGGACGTAAAACCAATGCCGAGGCACTTGCCTCGTCAATATACGCACTCCATGTCAACGCACCGAGCGTCGCTAGCCCAAGCCCCTGAAGGGTTTGGAGTAAAAAACGTCGACGCTCACCAAGCGGGGGCAGTTTATCTTTTGCCATCGTTACGCCTTATATACCTTAACGGCACATTTTTTAAAGTCAGTTTGTTTGCTTATCGGACAAGTCGCATCGAGACAGACTTTGTTGATGTACACTTTTTCATCAAACCACGGAACATACACAAGACTTCTAGAAGGTCGGTTAC
>JAUYSQ010000129.1 GCA_030696285.1 Sulfuricurvum sp.
TAAGACATTTTTGACCATCCGTCGGCACGCTTCTGCTGTCCCGATGCGCTCACTCATATAGAGATGCAACACCGTCCCCCCTGTATATTTGCACTGAAGCTCGTCTTGGAGTTCCAGCGCTTCAAAAGGGTCATCCGTACAAGCAACCGGGATTTGAGAACTGTTGGTGTAGTAAATATTTTCCCCCTCCCCTGCTTGCAAGATTGCGGGATAGCGTTTTTTGTCCTCTTTGGCAAAACGGTAGGTCGTCCCCTCAGCGGGGGTTGCCTCTAGGTTATACAAATTACCGCTGCGCTCTTGGTATCCACGGATGGTAGTGCGCATACTTTCTAAAATAGCAAGCGAAAAATCTACCCCCCACTCAGTGGATAAATCCTCCGTATCACCGCTAAAATTACGGACCATTTCGTTCATCCCGTTGACACCAATAGTAGAAAAATGGTTATTGAATCCTTTTAGATAGCGTGCCGTATAAGGATAAAGACCCCGCTCAAACATCTCGTTTACAAAAACTCGCTTTTTTTCCAACGTTGAATAGGCAATTTCCATTAACACATCCAGTGCCTCAAAAAACCCTTTCTTATCTCCGGGATCCAAATATCCAAGCCGTGCCATATTGATCGTCACAACGCCGATGCTTCCCGTCATTTCGGCACTTCCGAACAGTCCATTGCCCCGTTTGAGAAGTTCCCGTAAATCCAGCTGTAACCGACAGCACATACTGCGTACGGCACCCGGCTTATAAGCGTTAGGATTTTCTACTTTTATCCCGTTCTCATCTTTGAGATACTGGCTTCCGATAAAGTTTTGAAAATAGCTCGAACCGATTTTAGCCGTGTTTTCAAACAAAATATCAGTATTTTCACCGTACCAGTCGAAATCTTCGGTGATATTGACGGTGGGGATGGGAAACGTAAAGGGCTGACCCCCGTTGTCTCCCTCGGTCATAATCTCATAGTAGGCTCGGTTAATCATCCGCATTTCCGGTAAAAAGTGTTTGTAGGTAACATCCGTAAATTTTGTAATATGACTGTCTCTGTTTTTCAATTCACTCAACAGTTCATTTGATGTGACCTCTTCAAAAAGATGGTGTTGGTTTTTGGTAGGAATCTGATCTTTTAAATCTTCGGGTACCATCCAATCAATCGTAATATTCGTAAAAGGAGATTGCCCCCAACGGGCGGGAACATTGAGATTGTAGACAAACTGCCGTATCGCTTTTTTGACCTCGATAAACGAGAGCTGATCTTTATACACGTAGGGGGCCAAATAGGTATCAAATGAGCTAAAGGCTTGTGCTCCTGCCCACTCGCTTTGGAGAATTCCCAAGAAATTAGCCATTTGACCCAATGCCTCTCTAAAGTGATTCGGCGCTTTGCTGTCAACACGTCCACGTACTCCATTGAACCCTTCATCCAATAATGCGCGTAAACTCCAACCCGCGCAATACCCCGTCAGACAATCAAGATCATGGATATGGATGTCCCCGTTACGGTGGGATGCACCCTCTTGCAGTGAATAGATGCTGTCGAGCCAAAAATTGGCGATCACTTTGCCCGCAAGATTGTTGATAAGTCCTGCATTGGAATACCCCGTGTTCGCATTGGCATTGATCCGCCAGTCGGTTTTGTAAATGTACTCTTGGACGCTTTGAGTGGAGTTGACGAAGGTGGTGTCGGGTAAAAGACCTGCGACGTGTTCACGCTGCATTTTGTGCAAGAAACGGTAGGTGATAAACGATTTCATCACCGCGAACTCACCGGAATTATGGAGTTCTTCTTCGATAATGTCTTGGATCTCTTCAACGCTCCAAAGAGACTTTGTTTCGATCCTCTCTAGCAGACACTTTAACGCGATTTGATTATAGGGCCGCGAAACGCTCTCAAACCCTTTTTTGATTGCATCCACAATCTTATAGAGATGAAAAAGTTCCGTTGATCCGTCGCGTTTTAAAACTTGCATGCCCGTCTGCCCTTGAAAAAGAATAGGTCATTGTAAGACAAATGGTTCCCCTTTGTCATTGACCTTAATCAAGTGGGAAGATTAAATTCTACTGCTTCAACAAATGGGAGATTTGAGCGTAAATTTCTTTACTGACCCAGGTATTGATTTTAATACAATTTTCCTCGTTCTCTTTTAAACGGGTATAACTCAATTCGAGTTCATGACGCTTAAGCCTCTCAACAGGAGAGCGGAGAGATTTGTAACCGATAAGCGTTCCATTTTTATCAACTAACTGTGATACTTGTGCATAAACCCAATAAAATCCTCCGTCTTGACGAAGGTTTTTAAGGTATCCCGACCATATCTTCCCCTCATGAAGGGTTGTCCATAAATCATTAAAAAGAGAGGAAGGCATATCAGGGTGACGAACGATATTGTGCGGTTTTCCGATAAGCTCATCTGTTTTATAACCACTAATATCGGCAAACGTATCGTTTACATACGTAATGACTCCCTGCAGATTTGTATGCGATACAATCAATTCATCGTGAGGAACTTCACTCTCCATACATACAGGGATCGGTTTCATCACATATCCTTTAAATGCCCATTGTAAACAATATCTTTAGCATCTACATCGTCAGCATTGAGCCCATCAACAATAGACGCATCAATACGCTCAAACTTACCCTCTTCAGACGAAAACTCACTCTCACTAAATGCCATCGCCATCTCCGCAGAGAGAATATGAGGAATTTCTTGAATAACACGAAGTTTTTCACTCTCTTCTTCGGTCGTCTCCCCCTCTAAAATAATAATAATGCGTCCTAACTCATCGTGCATATAAACTTCACACTGACCGCTTGCGCGCAACTCTTCTAAAACCAATTCAACGTACTCTGGCGCACATTTAACGACAACACTGGATATATTCATGGTAACTCCCAAAAGTGAATTTTATTTTCATCGGCACACGACACAAACCGTTTTTCGTCGATAAAGACGATCCGATTTAATGTTGCATTGTGCCCTTTTGCCGTAGCGATTTTTTGACGCTTGGCGGTATCAAAGATCGTGATGATGTTTTGCTCATCCAAAGCAGCCGCAGCGCGTCCCGCCGAGGGTGACAACGCCACCGTATAAATCAAAAACGTTCCGTCAAATCGTAGGTAGCTTTTCCCATCCAACGCATAAATGATGGCACGGCGATCTTGCCCTGCTGTGATAAGTGAGCCGTTTTGAAGATCGATCTTGTAGATATTATCAACATTTCCCCCCTTGAGCTGCTTGATGATTGTACCACGACTCGTGTCGATCAAGGAGACAATTCCAGCCTCTCCCGCAATCGCGGCGATTTTATGATCCGAAGAGAGCGCCATATCACTAAGGGGTGATGTCCCGCCGCTAATCGTTTTAAGGATTTTGTTGGCTTTAAGATCAAAAAAGACGACTTCATTGCTCAAGAGTGCCAACATCGCGCGAGTATCCGAAAGCAATGCAACTTTTTTAACAACCGATTTGGTTGAAAAAGAGGTTTTACTCACTTTATCCTCATAGATAGTGTATAAAAAGCCATCTTCAGCTGCTGCAATTACCGTCTTGCCATCTGAGGCCACATCAAGACTCATAACTCTTTGAGCAACTTTTTCACCCCAATAATTAACCAAAGGTTTAATCGTCACTTTTGAAAGAATTTTTCCTTTGGTGGTGATTTGTAACACTTCTCCGTTTGCTGTACCTGCCCAAACGGTATCCTTATGAATTACAAAATCAACGACAGGTGCCGATGTTTTCACCGATATTTTAGGAGTAATGACACCGGCAATACCGCTCAAGCTTACCATTAAGAGAGCAATTAGAAATTTCATTTTACTTCCTTTATGGGGTGAACCGTAATCGTGTAAGCAGGGCATACACCGATACAAAATCCGCATGCGGTGCACGCATCAAGATTGATTTCTGGATTCCAAAGCCCAGTGAATTGTATCGCTTTATCGTTACAGACATCGGCACAACTTCGACAAATTGTTTTATTCCACGCCAAACAGCTCAAAATCCCAATACGAACCTCCGCATTGAGTGCATTTACTGGCTCCGCAACAAAACAATCACTCTCGCAAGCGACACTGCACTCACCGCAAAACGTACATCCGCGACGTGAAAAATCGAGGTACGGGGCATGAACCCCCTCTCGAATAACAATCGCTTCAGGACAAATCGTTTTACACGCAGACGTCGTACATTCATTGCAACCGTTAGCACTATTAGGAATAAACCCCGGTAAAAGAGGAAGAAAAGGGCTCTCTTCTTTCTCTGCACCTAGCGCTAAAGACTTTAAGGATGCAAAAAATCCGCGTCGATCACTCATTTATCTTCAGCCAAAAGATCTTTATTTAAATCAAATTCTCCTGAGCTATCTTGAACAACACCTTCACGAAGCGTCTTAATCAAATTGGTTTTGTATTCGCCGCCAATTTTTTTATGATAGGCACCTTTGAACTTATTCATAACTGCCGGATCGAGAACTGCTTGCGGAGCATGACATGCCGTACAGTTCCAACGCCCTTGATACATTTCTCCCTTTAGATCCGTCATATTCCGAAAGTTGGTCAAATGCGATTTAGGGATAGGGACTGCCCCAACACTTTTAGCAACTTCAGGCATATGACACGACGTACACACATTCTCTTCTTGAGAAATAATCGGCAATTCGCTGATGTCATGCGGAATCATCGGAGGCTGATTATCATATGTGCGTGGAATTCGTTTATTCCCTGCCCCCGGAGCCGTCCCTTTATAGGCGTACGGTTTTTCGACCAAACCGCTATCCGCATCTACACTGACTTTTGAAAGTCCAAGTGTCTCCTCGCTAATTTGAACATCTTGTCCCGCAACCACTACTAATGTTGTTCCTAAAACCAATGTGGCTATTACGCCAATCATACTTCGTTTCATGTAGCT
>JAUYSQ010000154.1 GCA_030696285.1 Sulfuricurvum sp.
GCAGCGCTTAAAAAGGGGTATAAAGAGGAGAGCAAAGCAATTTTAGAAGCGTTTGCAACGGCTTTGAAAAACAGTTCTGAACTCCATCTTCCTAGTGATTATCATCATGTTATGGAAACCGTCGTAGCGCAGCTCGAAATCGGCTTTGGTAAAATCGGTCAGCCATTACGTGTTGCGTTGCTGGGCAAACTTTCAGGCCCAGGATTGGACAGTGTCATGGCAATTATTGGGGTTAAGGAGACGTTGGTGCGGATTGATGCACTTTTAAAACAATAAGCTTTTTTGGTTAAAAACACCTTTTGATACTTTTTTTGCTACAATCCATGGGTACACAAAATATTGTGCATTATATGAATTTATGTAGGAGAAAATGTGAAAAAAGATGTTTTTATTGTCGGAGTGAAGACAGTGCTTCCCAACCTTTATAGCTCGGCGGATGTTATTGGTAAATTATACAGCGAAAAGTTATCTTCAGTAAGAATTAATAAATTTGCTAAAAGACTTGGTGCAAATACACAGATTAAAAATCGTGCTATCAGCATTGATCTTGAACAATTTCCAGACAAAATTATTTCTGAAGAAAACTCTCCGGTTATGTGGGCAAAAAGTGTTATCCAAAACTTTTCAAATAAACTACAAGATGATCAAATTGAATTTCTTTCTATTTCGTATAATATAAGTTCTCACAAAATTTCTATCCCAAATCTTTCCTGTCAAATTGCACATGAATGCAAATTAAATCTACAATTCCCTCCTCAAGAAATAGCTAATTACGGCTGTACTTCCGGTATTTTTTCAATTCAATCGGCAGTTGATTTTTGTCAAAAGAGGGATTGTCTGGCAACGGTTTTTGCATTTGAACAACCATCTTCTGGATTTAATCCTATATATGATGACAATGATATTAATTTCAAAGCATCACTTAGAACAAATGCTATTTTTGGGGATGGAGGTGCTGGATTATTGATCGCAAGTGGTGAAAAAGCTGAAAAATTTGATAAAAAACTTAAAATAATTGACATACACTTAGATTATCAGTTTGGAGATGTCATCAAGATGGAAGAGGGTTCTTTTTATACTCGTGAAGGGGTAAAAGATGTGATGCCAGAGTTGGTAAGTACTAATATTATAAAGCCACTATTGAAAAGAAATAATATCAAGATAGAAGATGTATTTGAATGGTCAATGCATCAAGGTGGTCTTCCTATTTTGGAAAGTTTTATGAAAGAAGATACTTTAGGGTTAAGTGAATCTCAAATTGAAATGTCAAAAAAGATGTTTATGGAATATGGAAATGTAAGCACTCCAAGTAATTTTATTGTTTTTGAACAACATTTTAATAATAAAGATGCACAAATCGGGGATTATGGAATGATAGTAGGTTTTGGTGCAGGTTATTATTTTGGAGCAGTGCTATATCAACATTGCTGATACCGTATCTCTCTCATCGAGGGAGCCAGCCCCAACTCTTTCGCCTCTTTTAAAAATCGTTTATATCCCCGCTTCTCTTTTTCACCGATTTTATAACTTATGTACTGTAAATAATGGGTGATTTGTACCGCCGTTAAATCCGATTTTTTGGCATTTTCCATCAAAATATAGTAGGGTATTTTAATCGGTTTACGGACAAAAGCGTGGCTAAGACGTTTGAGCTCATCGGTGTGATTGTGCGAACACAAAAGGGCAAAGACAAACGGTAAACCTGTTTTCTCATTCCACACTTTTCCCAAATCGATATGCTCCCCGCCACTGTAATAATAACGCAATGCTTTGTCGCCGATGAGAACTTCTCCGTGAACATTTAAGAGTTGCGCGAGGAGATTGGAGGTTGCCGAATCGTCATCTTTTTTATTCTCATGGCAGGGGAGAGATAAGACGCTGAGTACCTCATGCTTAGCAACAATTCCGACATTAAAATGGCGACAGTGTCGGGCGGTAATACTGGAGATAAAAGCGGCGTCGATACGTCGTGCGGCAAAGGAACGGTTAAGGGCTGAGGGAACCCCTTTGTGATAATTGAGGCTTTGATGGGTACGAAGGGTTGAAGCATACCGTTTCATAAAAATATGGAAGGGCAAGAGGTTTAAAAAATCAATTTTTCCAAAAATCACAATCAAGACCTTTTCATACAAGAGGTGCTATTATACTAAAATAATAAGCGGATTTAGAGGTATTTTTATGATAACTGTAGAGTTTTTAGGGCCGATTCAAAAGCCTATTTTGAGCATGGAAGCTTCCACTTTACGTGATGTTGCCGAAGTTTTGAGACAAGACGATGAGATGGCACAATGGATTGACAGTTGTGCCGTGGCGGTAAACGATACGCTGGTTTCCTCTTTGGATACAGTGCTCAAAGAGGGTGATAAAGTATCCCTTCTCCCCCCTGTATGTGGAGGCTAAAGATGTTGGAATTGCACGATGGGGCGTTGAATGTCCCTGAAATTTTGACCCGTTGGTATGTCCAAGAGTCCGCTAGTAATTATGGAGCCTATATCCCCTTTGTGGGGACGGTACGTGATGAAGATGGGATTGAGGGCTTGAGTTTCGATGTGTATGAGCCGATTTTGACCTCGTGGTTTGATGCGTGGGTAGCCAAAGCGGCACCATTGGGGGCAAAGCTCAAGATGGCACACTCTCGCGGAGACGTACTGCTGCATGAATCTTCTTATATCGCAGCGGTATTTTCTCCGAAACGTCGTGTGGCGCTCGAGACCATTGATGCGTTTGTTGAAGATTTCAAAGCTTCCGCCCCCATTTGGAAATACGATCTTAGAGACGGTCAGCGCCTTTACGCACGGGATCGCTCTACGGCGATTGCAGGGGCTGGATTGTTAGGAAGTGCTCAATGATTTCGTACCAAACGTCTCAAAATATGTTGAGTCTTTTACCTATCGGAGCACTTCGAAGTGAGCGTCTTTTTATCAGCAGTGCGCTGGGGCGCGTTTTGGCGGAAGATATCATTGCGGATGAAGACTATCCTACTCATCCGATGTCGGCAATGGACGGGTATGCCGTGATTCATGCCGATTTTGCAGAGTATAAAGCTTTGAGTATTTTGGGCGATAATCCTGCGGGTGCAGACGAAGTAGATGTGGTTGAGAGCGGTATTTGTATCAAAACGTTTACGGGATCATTGATGCCATTAGGTTCAGATACCCTTATCCCCATCGAAAATGTATCGGTACAGGAGGGGCAAATTCTCATCGAAAAATCGGTTCCCTACGGATTTGCGGTTCGCCCAATCGCGGAGAGCTACCGTAAAGGGGAAACCCTCATTTCACGCGGAAGCACGATCGGCTTTGCCGAAGTTGGTGTTCTTGCTGGGATTAATCGAGTGATGGTACGTGTGTGTCAGCGTCCGCGCGTCAGTGTTATCGCCACCGGAAGTGAGATTTTAGAGGTCGGTGAAGTGGCGCGCCATGCAGGACAAATTCGGAGCTCCAACAGCTATACGCTGGAGGCATTAGTATCTCAGCTTGGCGGTGAACCTGTCCAAATGGGAATCGTAGGGGATAATGAAAACGCCATTATGGAGCGTTTTGAAGAAGCATTACATTCCAGTGATATTGTTGTCAGTACCGGTGGGGTGAGTGTCGGTGATTATGATTTTGTGAAACACATCGTCCCCGCGCTCGGCGCAGAGGTGATTTTCAAAGGGGTGAACATCAAACCCGGACAGCACGTGATGGTGGCACAGCGAGGTTCAAAATTTATTATTTCTCTTCCGGGATTTGCCTACTCTTCTACGGTGACCTTCATTCTCTATGTAGCACCGTTGATGGCACGGATGATGGGATGCACTAATCCCTACGAGCCAATCGAAGCAACACTCAAAGTCCCCTTTGGCAAACGCTCTAACAAGAGTGAATTTACCGCCTGCAATCTCTCTTTTGAAGACGGCCGTTATTGGGTTGATTTTGAGGGTAAAAAAACGGGAAGTTCAGCGATTTTGACAAACCTGCTCGGAAATGCGGCATTGATGATCTGTGGTGAAGACGATGGGGATTTGGACTCTGGGACTCTTGTTAGAGTTATAAAGTTGTAGTTTTTACTCGTCATACCGTATCAAGTACGGTATGACATGGACTCAAGTCCGCAATGACGTGTTACTTCACTATCTTCGCTTTAATCGTCTCTTCATCCATCAGCTCTTTACGGTATTTAACCACAACAAGATTTTCCGTCTCATTGATATACCATTCTGCAATATGCTCATGTTCAAGATCGTTCAATTTGACTTCATCTACATGCTCCATTGGAAGATACAAATGGGAAAAACGAAGAGGGTTACTAAGTTTCATTGTCCATAACAGCCATAACGTTGAGACAACGATCAGGGAGAGGGCAAGGGTCTCTTTGTTGCCATACTCCAATCCCAATCCTGCTACGATCCCTCCGATAAAAGTCATCAGGTAGGCAAAGCCATTGGCAATTCCTAGCGCTGCCCCTTTTTGATGTACTTTTGCAAATTTGCTGATCATCGACTGTACGAGGGGCTCCATCATGTTAAATGCCATAAAAAAGCTCACGACACCGAGAACAAATTCCCAACTCTTGGTTGCAAATCCCATCAGTGTAAATGAAACGATAAAGAGTACGATAGAGATAAGAAAAATTTGCTTTGGTTTGTTGTATTTTTCACCAAATACCGCTGCAGGTCCCATGGCAATAAGTCCTAAAACCAATGCCGGAACGTAGACTTTCCATAACTCCGCTTTTTCCCATCCGAAACCATACTGAGTCTGTGTAAGTAAAATAGGGATGAGGACGAAGGCTACCGTCATAAGCCCTTTTTGCATTCCATTGATGATCACCATATTGAGTAGATTAGGGTCTTTTAGAATATCACGTGTCGTCGTCGTCGAGTGATAGATATGACGGATACGTGGAGGGGTGGGGACGTTTGTAAATAATACAATCATTGAAACGATCGATAAAACGGCAGCAATCCAAAAAAGAATACCCATACCATAGTGTGCGGCAATGATCGGTCCAAGTGCCATGGCAAAGGCAAAGCTCATCGCTATCGTGCCTCCCATTAGTGCCATTGCTTTTCCGCGAGACTCTTCAGTAACCAAATCACTGATCATTGCAGGGATAACCGCACCTATGGCTCCGGCACCCTGTAAAAAACGTCCGAACATAAGGGTATAGATGTCCGTACTCACCGCACAGATGATGGAACCGACGAGAAAAATTACCAAACCGATAAGAAGTGTTGGTTTACGCCCGATTTTGTCACTCATAATTCCAAATGGAACTTGAAAAATCGCCTGAGTAAGGGCATAACCTCCGACAATAACCCCAATAAGTAAAGGGGTAGCACCTTGAAGGGTAAGAGCATAGACCGAGAGAACCGGCAAGACTAAAAAAAGACCAAAAAAACGGAGCGATAAAATCGCGGAGAGAGGCATGACTGTTTTAAACACGCTGTGACCTTAAGTGAGCTAAAATTTTCATTATTATAGTATATCTGCTCATGAGACAAACGATTGAAACGGTATTACTAAGTCTAACCTAAGGAAATGCACAGATGAGAGTTGTTTTAGCAACGTCGAATAAGGGAAAAGTACGCGAAATTATCGAGCTTCTCCATGATAGAGAAGTGTTTCCCTATACTGATTTGATGGAAGGGTTTGAGATTGTCGAAGACGGTGAAACGTTCAAAGAAAATGCATTGATAAAAGCACGTGCTGTCTATAAAGCCTTAGGAGATACCGATGCTGTGGTGATAGCAGATGACAGTGGAATCAGTGTCGATGTGTTGGAGGGTGCTCCAGGGATTTACAGTGCCCGTTACGGCGGGGAAAATGCAACGGACAAAGAGAATCTTCACAAACTAGCCGATGAGCTCAAAAGCCTGGGGGTTGATTCTTCGCCGGCACACTATACCGCTGCCATCGCCATTGTTTCCCGTGAGGGGGAGAGTTGTGTTCATGGATGGATGCATGGGAGCGTCTCCGTTCATCTTCGAGGCGAAAACGGTTTCGGATACGATCCGATGTTTACCCCTGATGGATTTGACCAAACGCTAGGGGAGCTGGATGGTGACGTGAAGAGGGGATTGTCTCACCGCTCAAAAGCGCTCCATCTGGCGAAAATTTTGATCGATCAGATTAAAGCTCAGCGGAGTTAATCGTCATTCCCGCGAAGGCGGGAATCCAGCTTGCTTTTAAAGATGGATCCCCGGGTCAAGCCCGAGGACCTCAAAGAGGTTCTTGTGCCCTATAGGGTATGACGGTATTTGCAATTACGCCGGAATTGTCGCCACAAAGTAAAAGAAAAGTATTCCGACAATAATCCGATAAATTGCAAACGGTGTAAAGGTATGACGGCTCACAAATCCGACAAATATTTTGACGGTAAAAAAAGCAAAAATAAATGCGGTAATAAACGCAACTGCGAGCATAGAGTAATCATCCACAATCATTTCATGGCGATGTTTGATCAAATCGTAGGCAGTAGCAACCATCATGGTGGGGATTGCCAAGAGAAATGAAAATTCTGCGGCACTTTTACGTTTAAGTCCGAGGAGTAATCCTCCGATGATGGTTGCTCCTGAGCGACTTGTCCCCGGAATCATAGAAAGACTTTGAAAAACGCCGATTAAAAAGGCTTCTTTGTAGCTGAGTTCGCTGAGTTCTTTTCCTGAATCAATGGCTTTATCACGACGAAAATATTCCACGATTAAAAAGACAATTCCTCCTGCGATGAGCATGATACTAACCGTTTCGACTCCAAAGAGAGATTTAATTTGTTTATAAAATAAAAATCCAAGTACTCCGGTAGGAACAAAAGCAATGGCAAGCTTGATCCAAAGAGTTTTATCTTTGATAAGATCTTTAGCGTATAAAAACAAGACCGCGAGGATACTGCCCAGCTGAATAGCCACTTCAAATGCTTTGTGGGCATTGGTTTGCTCTAACCCTAATAATTGTGAGGCTAAGATAAGGTGACCGGTAGAAGAGACGGGGAGAAATTCAGTTACCCCCTCAAGGGCTCCTAGGATGAGGGCATCAAATAGTGTCATTTTCGCTCTTTTTTTAAGTGTTATTATAGCTTAAACCTCCCCTAACTTCCTCTTGGCTATAATTTGCATACTTGTAATGAATTTTATACTCCTAAACCAAGGAAAAACATGCTCCTTTTTACTCCAGGACCGACTCCTGTACCTGAATCTGTCCGCGTTGCGATGGCTGGAGAAACCCTTCATCACCGTACTCCTGAATTTGAGGCAATTTTTGAGCGCACGCGTGCGTTATTGTTTGAGCTGTTAGGGATGGATGAGGTGTTGATGCTCGCCTCTTCAGGAACGGGTGCGATGGAGGGTGCGGTGACAAATCTCACCGTATCTAAACTTCTTTCTATCAATTCTGGAAAATTCGGTGAGCGTTTCGGCAAAATCGCGCAAGCTCACGGGATTGCCAATGTTGAGATTAAACACGAATGGGATACTCCGGCAACCGTAGAAGAGGTGATGGAAACATTACGTGCCAATCCCGACATCGATGCAATCGCGATTCAAATCTGTGAGAGTGCCGGCGGTTTACGCCACAGTGTCGAAGAAATTGCGAGCGCGGTCAAAGCGCATAACCCTTCTATCATGGTTATTGCCGACGGTATCACGGCTGTCGGAGTTGAAAAAATTGATATTACCAACATTGATTGTCTGATCTCAGGGAGTCAAAAAGCGTTGATGCTCCCTCCTGGATTGGCCATTATGGGTCTTAGTAATGCGGCGATAGAAAAAATAGGTAAAGGCAAAGGGTATTATTTTAACCTTGCGACTGAAATCAAAAATCAGCGTAAAAACACTACCGCTTGGACGGCTGCTACGACGATTATTATCGGGTTAGAGAGTATTTTAAACCGTATCAAAGCAGAGGGTGGATTAGAAAAATTGTATACCCAAACAGCTCTTCGTGCACGCGCAACCCGCGCGGCGATGGTAGCGATTGGTTTGAGCATATATCCTACTTCTCCAGCAGATTCCATGACAACTATCGGGGATCCTGAAGCCAAAAAAATCCGTTCGTTGCTTCAAAAAGAGTTTGAAGTCAATGTCGCGGGCGGTCAGGATCATATTAAAGACATTATTTTCCGTATCAATCATATGGGGCTTATAAGTGTCTATGAAGCAGCTTGGGTTGTTAATAGCGTAGAACTTGCATTGGATAAAATGGGTCGAAGAACCTTTGACGGGACGGCAAACCGTATCTTTAATACCATTTACTTTGGGCTGTAACGATGATTTTTGAACATGAAATTCCTGAAGGGTCTAAGCTTTACTTTGCCGGGACAGCCGCAACGAAACGTTTAATTGAGAATAAAGCAGCTGCACTTTTAAGTGAAGCAGGATTTGAAGAAATATTAACTCCTTTGTTCTCGTATCATCAGCACCAGAGTATTTGCGATGAGCGCGAGCTTATCCGTTTAAATGACAGTGAAAACCACTCTATGAGTTTGCGTGCAGACTCAACCATCGATGTCGTGCGAATTTTGGGTAAGCGTCTGGGTGGAAATACCGAGCATAAAAAATGGTTTTACATTCAACCGGTGTATCGTTACCCTTCTATCGAGCAGTATCAAATAGGGGTTGAGATTTTGGGCGAACCCAATCTCGCAGTTGCATTGAAGCAAGCGACTACGATTTTTAAAAGCTTAGAGATTCAACCTTTACTCCAGATTTCAAATATTAACATTCCTCGAATTCTTTCGGAAACATTAGGATTAGAATTGGACGATTTCCGTCATGTTAACATCGAGAAATTTTTGTCATTAAAGATTGATTGGTTGCGAGATTTGGTCTATTTGGAAAAATTTGAGCAAATCGAAGCGCTTCTGACAACGGCTCCTGAAGAAATTTGCGGTGAATTACGTAAGATCCAAGCACTATGCGCAGGGTTAGACTATCCAAATGTGGTGATTGCTCCTTTGTATTACGCTAAAATGCTCTATTATGATGAACTTTTTTTCCGAGTCATTGAAGAAAACGAAGTATTTGCAATGGGTGGACGTTACAAAGACGAAGAGACAGTATCGGTTGGTTTTGCTATCTATACAGACGCATTAATTGATAAAATAAATAATATTGGGGATTTAAAATGAAAGCGGATTTAATCGTAGGAATACAATGGGGTGACGAGGGAAAAGGTAAAATCGTTGATTTGCTTGCGCAAAAATATGATTGTGTCGCCCGTTATCAAGGGGGACATAATGCTGGTCATACGATCGTAGTTGATGGTAAAACTCATGCCCTTCATCTTATTCCATCAGGGATTTTGAACCCTAAAGCAATCAATATTATCGGTAATGGCGTGGTCGTTTCTCCCGAAGCCTTGATTAAAGAGATGAAACAGTTTGACAATCTTCTTGGTCGGTTATTTGTAAGCGAATCGGCACACATGATTTTGACGTTTCATACCCTTATCGATCAGGCCAAAGAAAAACTCCGTGGTGAAAAAGCGATCGGTACAACGGGTCGTGGAATTGGACCTGCTTACAGCGAGAAAATTGCCCGCGCAGGATTTCGTTTGGGTGAATTGCGGAATGTTGCAACGCTAACCGATCGCGTATTGGAATATTTTGTCCAAAATAAAGCAATTTTTGAAGCGCTAGAGATTTCATTGCCAAATCGTGAGGAGTTGACACAAGAGCTCACGACTTTTGCGGACGCTTTGGTTCCATTTTTAGCGAATACAACGCAAATGGCGTGGAAAATGATGGATGAAGGGCAAAAAATCCTTCTCGAAGGGGCACAGGGGACATTGCTCGACATCGATCATGGAACGTATCCCTATGTGACCAGTTCATCGACGATTTCAGCAGGTGCGTGTACCGGTCTTGGGGTCAATCCAAAAGACATCGGTAAAGTAACGGGAATTGTAAAAGCGTACTGTACACGTGTTGGAAATGGTCCTTTTCCTACCGAAGATCATGGTGTAATCGGTGAGCGTCTACGTAAAGCCGGTCGCGAGTTTGGAACAACAACAGGTCGTCCACGACGTTGCGGTTGGTTTGATGCCGTAGCCTGTCGCTTTGCCAGCCGTATCAACGGATGTGATGATCTCTCTATTATGAAGCTTGATGTTCTCGATGGTTTTGAAGAAATTTTAGTGTGTGTAGCATATGAGCTAAACGGCGAAGTGATCGATTATATGCCACTTGATCTTGAAGCAGTAAAACCGATTTATAAAACCTTTGCTGGTTGGGATAAAACGGAAGGAGTTCGTCGTTTTGAAGACCTTCCGGTAACGGCGCAAGAGTATCTTAAAGCGCTAGAAGAGTTAACCCAAACTAAAATCGGGATGATCTCCACGTCACCTGATCGAAACGACACTATTTTACTGTAATTGTGAAATCAAAATACGCTCCTCTGGTCAAGCTCAAAAAAAGAGAGCTTGACCACGCCGAGCAAAATCTTATCAGTGCAAATAACGCTCTTATGCTGGCATCTTCTGAACTGGAGAATGCCTACTCTCTTCTTTCCTCTTTGGAGTTACCAACAAGTGGTTCTATGGGTGAACTGATTCAATCTCAAGCGATAATTCAAGTGCAGCATTATGAGATTGAAAGATGTACTGATACTCTCGCAAAAGCCACACAACAACAGCTTCAAATGCAACATCAATTTAAATCCGCTATGATAGAGTATGAAAAGTTTAACTACCTTGAGATACAAGAAACTCAAGCTTACAGTGCAAAAATTAAAAAAGAAGAGGCTAAAATGCTCGATGAAATCGGTGTTATGACCTACAAAAGAGAGCCTCTATGAAAAAAATTCTATTTTTATCTTTTATGATTGTAGGTGTTGTCTATGGTACACAAACCAAATCGTATGAGTGTACCAAAATTTTTGAATCACGCAAAAATGAACTCTTGCTTGAGCTTGAGAAGATTGATGAACAAAAGCAATCGCTCGATGCACTCAAGCGTGCCACAGAAGATTTATTAAAGAAAAAAGAATCATTGGTTCAAGGCAAGGGTACGGCAGTAGATCAGAAACTTGCTGAAATAAAAACGCGAGAAGCATCACTGAAAAAAATGATTGATGAGAATAAAAAGATTTTAGAAGAGATCAAGCAGCTTAAAAGCGATAAGGTCTCTCAGTCGTTTACGAAAATGAAACCCGCCGCATCAGCAGGGATTTTGTCGCAAATGAGCATCAGCGAAGCCTCGGAGATTATGAGCACACTAAATCCAAAGGTTGTAGGTCAAATTTTGACAAAAATGGATCCAAAAAAAGGGTCTGAAATCACAGCTGAGCTGAAAAAAATGACTCCAAAAGAGCCCAAGAAGAAATAAAAAAAAGGAGCTCTAAGCGATTTTAGAGCTCATCTGCTGTACAATAATAAAAAAGTAAAATAGGGCAGTTCATGAAAGTTTCACTCTCACATATCCCCCATATTGCGAGTCGTATCGCCGTTGATCTTAACCGTAGCGGATTGGTGACCATGACGCACGGATTAGAAGCTACGGCACACGAGGCTGAAAAAATACTCGTTGAGAGCGTACAAAAAGAGATGGCACTAGAGGAAAAAGTCAAAGAGATTGTCAATGCTAATGAAGAACAGATTGACTATTATCTTGCCGATGAACGACAGCTCTTTTTTATGATCAAGAAAAAATTAGCTCCTCAATTTGACGTTATTTTGTCGTATGAAGATCGTTATTCGGATATTGCGCATAAAATTTTGGATGCGCTGTATGAAGAAGATTTGATTCACTACGATGTAAGTGAAAATCGTATTAAAAACATCATCTATGATGCAATGACTGCTTTTATTGCCGATACAAATGAGATTGAAAATGCTGTATATGAAAAAATTAAAAGCTACAAAAGACGTATGATTCCCGGAACGGATGAATATGAAATATTGTATGAAAAACTTTATAAAGACGAATTGACACGAAGAGGAATGGCATGATGCGTGACGTATGGATTTATCTTGAGAATGGTACTTATTTGTCGGCAAAAAGTTTTGGTGCAGAGGGTACCCGCGTTGGTGAAATCGTTTTTAATACGTCACTGACAGGCTACCAAGAGATTATTTCTGATCCCTCTTACGCGGGACAATTTATTACATTTACGATGCCTGAAATCGGAAATGTAGGGGTAAACGATGAAGATATGGAGAGCTTGAAGGCCCATTGTAAAGGGGTAATCGTTCGTCAATATCAAAGTCAATACTCCTCTTTTAGAGCCGAAGAAGCACTCCATACCTTTTTAGAAAAACACGGAGTAATCGGTATTTGTGATATCGATACACGTTACTTGACCAAAATGCTCCGGACAGAGGGCGCTATGATGATGATAGCCTCGACTGAAGTCAGCGACAAAGAAGAGCTCAAAGCACTGCTAGAGGCAGCACCCCGCATCGAAGAGGTCAATTATATCGAAGAGGTAAGTACGAAAGTATCTTATACTCATGCGAACGGCGTATATGATCCGTTTAATTTTTGTTACAACGATGCTCCCACACCAAAAGCACGTATTGCAGCGATTGACTTCGGAGTAAAACGTAACATTCTCAATGAGTTGACGGAGGCAGGATTAGAAGTAGAGGTTCTTCCCAATACCTTTAGTGCAGATGAGCTGATAGCGCGTTATGATGCCAAAGATATTGATGGCGTATTTCTCTCTAACGGTCCGGGAGATCCCTTGGTTTTAAAGCGTGAACAAGAAGAGATTAAAAAACTCATTGCACGCCGTATTCCTTTGTTCGGGATTTGTTTGGGACATCAACTTCTCAGTATTGCGCACGGATATGATACGCATAAACTTAAATTTGGCCATCATGGCGGAAACCATCCGGTGAAAAATGTCATAACAGGGATGGTAGAAATTACGGCACAAAATCATAATTATAATGTTCCCGAATCAGTACGTGAAATTGCCGATGTGACGCATATCAATCTCTTTGATAATACAATCGAAGGACTCCGTTATAAAAACGGACCGGTCTTTTCGGTACAGCATCACCCTGAAGCAAGTCCGGGACCCAAAGAGAGTCGGTACATCTTTTCAGAGTTTCTAAGCTTAATCCAGCGTTAATTTTTTCTCTTTTAAGCACCCTTCCTAAATAGGGTGTTACTTTTCTTCCCCATATTCTTTATAAAAGCTTAAAAATATCACTAAGTTATGTAATCAAGCAAAATATTTAATTTTTTAAGATTTATTAAAAGAACCCGTGGCTATCATTAGAGTGTCTAATAGCCTATGAATGTTACATTTGTGTTAAGAAAAGCTGCTATCTCTAACAAAATAAGAGTTTTTGCAGATGTTCGAAATAGGCTTTTATGCTTTGAATCTTTTAAGGAGGTCGTAAATGGAGAATCGTCCATTGGAGTATGATTACACGGTTGCGAAGTGGTTTATGCTTACAACTGTTGTTCTCGGTATTGTCGGGATGCTTGTCGGCGTAATTTTGGCGTGGGAAATGGCTTTCCCTGCTGTAAATACAATAGCGGGTGAAGGATTGGCGGAGTACACCAACTTTAGTCGTCTTCGTCCGTTGCACACCGATGCAGTTATTTTCGGATTTACCCTAAGTGGTATCTTTGCTACGTGGTATTATATAGGTCAGCGTGTATTAAAAGTTTCTATGGCGGAGTCAAAATTTTTGATGTTCCTCGGAAAATTGCACTTTGCACTTTATTTATTAGTAGTTGTTGCGGTTGTCGGTTCACTTTTATTGGGAATCACTACGTCTAAAGAGTATGCTGAATTCGAATGGCCTATTGATATCGCTGTTGTTGTGGTATGGGTTATTTGGGGTATGGGTCTCTTTGGTTTGATCGGTATTCGCCGTGAAAAATCATTGTATATCTCTATTTGGTATTACATCGCTACCTTCCTTGGTATCGCTATGTTGTATCTTTTCAATAATATGGCTATTCCAACGTATTTCGCTTCAGGCGGTGTTGGTGCATGGTATCACTCGGTTTCAATGTACTCAGGTACAAATGATGCGTTGGTACAATGGTGGTATGGGCATAACGCGGTTGCGTTTGGTTTCACAGTGCCTATCGTAGCAATGATCTACTACTTCCTTCCAAAAGAATCAGGTCAAGCAGTTTATTCATATAAATTGTCTCTCCTTGCATTCTGGGGCTTGATGTTTGTATACCTTTGGGCTGGCGGACACCACTTGTTGTTCTCTACTGTTCCTGACTGGATGCAAACCATGGGTTCTGTATTCTCTGTTGTTTTGATCCTCCCATCATGGGGTTCTGCGATCAACATGCTTCTTACTATGAAGGGTGAATGGCAGCAAGTTGCAAGTAGCCCATTGATCAAATTTATGATCCTTGCGTCTACATTCTATATGTTCTCTACTCTTGAGGGTCCAATTCAAGCGATCAAATCGGTCAATGCTTTGGCACACTTCACAGACTGGATCGTTGGTCACGTACATGATGGTGTTCTAGGATGGGTTGCGTTCATGATTATGGCGGCACTTTTCCATATGGCTCCACGTGTATTCAAACGTGAGATTTATTCTAAATCGTTGATGAATACACAATTCTGGATTCAAACTCTTGGTGTTATCTTGTACTTCACATCTATGTGGATTGCCGGTATTACTCAAGGTATGATGTGGCGTGCTCACGATGAGTTTGGTAACCTTGCTTACTCATTCATCGATACGGTTGCTGTATTGCATCCATATTTCACAATCCGTGCGGTTGGTGGTACATTATATCTAGTGGGTATGTTCTTGTTCGCGTACAATATGTACAAAACAATGACAAGCTCTCGTCGTGTTGAAGAGAGTGAACTTCAAAACGCATCGCCAATGGGCGCATAATTAAGGAGGGGAAAATGTTTCACTGGTTAGAAAAACGCCCGTTCTTTTTTGCGGTTGCTGTCTTTGTTGTTATTGCCTTTGCAGGTCTTATTGAGATCCTGCCAAACTTTGCACAGGCTTCGCGTCCGGTTATCGGCACGAAGCCTTATACGACGCTTGAGCTAGCTGGTCGTCATGTTTACATCAAAAACAGTTGTAATGCATGTCACTCACAGTTGATCCGTCCATTTAAGTCGGAAACCGATCGTTATGGTCACTATTCTTTGAGTGGTGAATATGCATACGATCGTCCATTCCTTTGGGGTTCAAAACGTACAGGTCCTGATTTGATGCGTGTAGGTAACTACCGTACAACAGACTGGCACGAAAACCACATGAAAGATCCTGCAGGAGTTGTTCCTGGTTCAATCATGCCGGCATATCGTTGGATGTTTAAAAATACAGCAGATATTGATACAGCGTATGCTGAACAAGTCACTGTAAATAAAGCTTTTGCAGTTCCTTATAATGCAGAGATTCCAATGGCAGATGGTTCAAAAGCAACCGTTGCTTTGGCGGATACAGTTGAGGGTGCTCGTGCTTCCGCTCTTGAAGAAGCAAAAGTGATTACAGCTGATATGAAAGATCAAGATGTTAAAGATATGGTTGAAGCGGGTCAAATCCCTGAAATCGTAGCGCTTATTGCGTACCTTAATAGCTTGAAATAAGGAATAACGTGGACATTGCAACGCTTCAAGCGTATGGATATTTTTTCTTTACAGGGTTCTTAGTGGTGCTATTGTATTCGTACATTTATCACCTCTATAGCTCTCAGAAAAAAGGGACACGCGATTATGAGAAGTATGGCAATATCGCGTTGCATGATGAGGTCACCGATCAACCGATCGAGGAGATCTCAAAAAACGATGAGATAAAAAAGTAGGAGGCATAGATGAATAAGACAGTATTAGCTGCTATCATAGTTGTAATTGCAATGCTTGGCTTCACATACGTAGCTGTCGGTTCTGCCGGCGGTATGGGTGGTGAAGGTGACTGGGTTAACAAACTCGCTGTATTGGGCGCGGTTGTTCTCGTCATCGTAACAACATTTGTAGTTACTAAATATGTTCGACAGATGCAAAATGATACAGCAAGCGGTAAGCTTGCAGATGAAAATTGGGACGGAATCGGAGAATATAAAAACGAACTTCCATTAGGATGGGCGGTTATTTTTCTTGGTTCAGTTATTTGGGCGATTTGGTATTTTCTTGCAGGATACCCAGTCAATGCGTATTCACAAATCGGTGAATACAATGAAGAAGTTGCGGCGCACGATGCAAAATTCGAAGCGCAATTCGCCAATATGGATGATGCTACGCTTAATGCGATGGGTGAATCTATTTTTATCGTTCAATGTGCGCCATGTCATGGTTTGCAAGCAGACGGTATGGCAGGTAAAGCAGCCGATTTACACGTACGTCTTGCTGAGAAATCAGTAAAAGTGGCTATCGTCAACGGTTCAAACAACAATCTCTTGGGAACAAGCATGCCAATGCCTGATCGTAACGGTTTGATGAATGCTAATACCAATGCATTGATTACAGATGCTGAGATTGATGCAGTTTCTGCATACGTTGCAGGCGGCTTAAAAGGGACTGCAGGTGCGGATGTATTTGCAGGCACATGTGCTGCATGTCATGGTGCGGACGGCAAAGGTATGGAGATGGTTGCTCCAAACATTGCTGAGATGTCTCCAGCTATGGTTGATATGGTTCTTAAGCATGGTAAAAAAGGTGCAATCGGCGCAATGCCAGCATTTACTAACCTAACTGAAGTTCAATTTAAAGCACTTGACGCGTATGTCTCAAGCTTGAGTAAGAAATAAGGAGCAAATGATGGAAAATCGTAGTATATTTTCAATACACGGTATTACCGGCATGTTAGTTGCTACCGTATTGCTTCTCTCTATCCTCGTCGGTTTAACCGTCTGGGGATTGGGTGTACAACAAGCAAGTGCGGCTAACTTCTATCAAGTCGAAAATGAAAAAGAGATCAAAATGATTAGCACCGAAAATGCTACTCATTTGGTCGATGTAAAGTAAGGAGTTTTAGATGGCAAGTATCATGGATAAACTCATCACTGTTGCTTTGATTGTTTCTGCAGCGATCACGTTGTGGGCGGTAGTTACACCTAACCACCTCTACATCGGTTGATTAAATTGAAATTTTCACGAGGGCTAGCGGCCCTCACACTCGTATTATCTTTCCTCACTTCTCTTCATGCTGAATTTTTATATAAAGATGATGTTGTTAATAATCCAAAATTTACGCAGCAGATTGAATCAATAGGTTCTGAGTTAAAAGCGAAAACGGGGATTTCCCTTTATTTGGTGATGCTTCGTGATTTGGATAGTAATGAATCAATTACTGATTTTGAAAAGCGCATTAGTGCAGAAACAAATGGTTCTGCTGTGATTATGACGTTTGTTGAGCTCAAAAAAGAGGTCGATATTCTAGCGCGTCCAACGTCTTTATATAATGATTTTAACAAAGGACAGGTTCTGAGCCCCAATGCAACCTTTATCGGTGCAGTGGTGAGTTCGATTATGTTTGCTCGCAGTTACGATGAAGTAAAAGAGTTGATCTCCAATCGTGGTGGTACAATTCTCCCTATTTTGGCAGAGCGTGCCAAAGGAGCAGAAATTGTTTCAAAATACTCCGTAGCCATGTATAACGGTTATGCCGATGTTGCGGAACAAATTGCTGCTTCAAAAGGGCAAACTCTTAGTTCATCTGCAGGTACCGGCAGCCAAACATTTATCGATATTTTACGTTTAATCTTTTACGGTATCATTTTGTATGCACTTTTTATCTATGTAAGAGGGCGCTTTTTTAAAAAAAGAGAGACAAAAAGTGAATAGAACAAATATCAATGCAGGTAAAAAGTGGCCATGGATTATTGGACTCTCAATAATCGGTGTGGTTGCGGCATGTGTAGTCACAGTAAAAGTAGCACTTAATAATCCTGTAGAAATGTCGAAATACGGCATGCAAAGCTATCATGATTATGATGATAACGTCAATGATATTATTAATGCACAAATTGGTTTTGATCAAAATTATACGATTGCTTTTTTGACACCACAAATTACAGAAAAAGGGACAGTTGTTTCCTATAAAATAAGTGATAAATCAAATAAAGAAATCAACAGTGCAAAAGTAGAAGTAGTCTTAACGCGTCCCGATACCACTGATTTTGATGTGAACCTCTCTAATCCAACCGTCAGTGATGGAAAATATACCTTTACTGCGGTTGACCTTCCAAAAGTGGGTCGTTGGGATATTTTGGCAAAAGTTTCCATCGGAGATAAGCAACGTTACTATAACCTCAAAGCCGACACCCGCAATCCTAATACTTTCGAGTTTTAGGATTGCGACTTCGTCACCATTCTTTTCTATCCATTTAGCTTCTGTATAATCCTTTTAGAACTAAAAATGGGAAACTTATGAAACAACAACTTATTATTTTCCCCACTTCTCGTGCCATACGCGAAACACTGCAAGGGTGCAATGAAGGATTTTTACCGACCTACATGGGGATGGGTGATTTTTTAGATCGGGTGATAAAAAGCGAAAATGTTATAAGCCCTGATGATGATTTACGCCTTTTGGCACTCCATGAAGCCACTGATTTTTCTGCTTTTGAACAACTTCATATTGAGCGTAATTTTTTTACCTTTATCCAAAATTCCACCTATTTGTTCCGTTTTTTTGAAGAGCTTAGCGGTGAGATGGTCGACATTGCGGCATTGGAAAATGCGGACGTGTATGGGGAATATGAAGAGCACATTACGATTCTTAAGCATTTATGGAACAACTATAAGCAAATTGTGGAATCACGGGGCTGGAGTGACCCGATTTTTGCCAAGTCATCAGTAGTGATCAATGAGCAGTATTTGCGTGAATTTGAATCGATTACTCTCCATATCGAGGGGTATCTAAGCCGTTATGAGCTTGAAGTGCTAAAAGCATGTGCCGTTATTTTGCCACTGGAGTGTATCTATCACGCTACGGTGTACAATGAAAAAATGTCAGAGCGTCTTCGTGAGTGTTCTTTAGAGATAAACGCAGGCTATCGGTATCGTTTTTTACTGAACGATGGGACGATTGTGGAGAGTTCAAAGATTGCCCCTTTGCAAAACGTTACCTGCGAAGTGTTTCATAGCCGATTGACGCAAGTGGGATTTGTGAAGGCGCACGTCCAGATGATGATCGAGGGCGGTATTGAACCTGAGCGACTCGTTGTGGTGGTTCCCGATGAGGATTTTATTCGCTATTGTCGACTTTTTGATGAGGAGAATAATTTCAACTTTGCTATGGGCACGTCAATGAGGGATGAGCGTTTTGTCCGTGATATTGAAGCGATAGAGCTTTATATGAGTGAGCAAAGTGCTGAAAATAAAGGACGTTTGGCAAAAGTGTCCGCTCAACTGCATGAGTGGATCAAAGAACACTATTGGCTCCCTTTTTGTTTTCACAATCTTGTGGCTCTATGCGAAATCATGAGTGAAAACACTCAACGACTTGAGGCCAAAAAAATTCTGCAAGAAGAATTGGAAAAATTTAAACCTCTCTCCGATGCCCTTGGAGAGGTCGAATTTAAATCGGCTTTAAAGATTTTTCTAAATCGCCTCAAAAGCCGCTCGATCGATGATGTCGGCGGTGGAAAAATTACCGTTATGGGACTTTTGGAAACGCGTGGTATCGCGTATGATGGGGTCATTGTGGTCGATTTTAATGAAGGGTTTGTCCCGCATCGGAGTCAAAAAGATCTTTTTTTAAATACCAAAACACGCCAATTTGCCGATTTGCCGACGAGTATGGATCGTGAATCTCTTCAAAAGCACTATTATTGGATGCTGTTTAATCGAGCCAAAAAAGTAGCGATTTCGTGCGTTCAAAACAGTGAAACAATCCCCTCACGCTTTTTATTACAATTGGGTATCCCGACACAAGAAGCCTCGGTTGATTATGCCGGACTTCTTTTCCAAAAAGTCACCTTTGGGGATCGGATATCCCATGAGTATATGAGCGAGTATGATTTTACGGTGCACACTCTCTCTGCAAGTGGGTTGAAAAGTTTTCTAACGTGTAAGCGTCAGTTTTTTTATAAAATGATTTCAAAAATCAAAGAGCATGAACTGATTGAAGATTTAAGCCGTGAACGGGACATCGGCAATCGTCTCCATAATGCGATGGAAAAAATCTATATGGGGCGTGATCATTATGGTTGCGTTGAAGAGATCAAAGAGGCCTTGATACGCGTTTTGAGCGAGAAAGAAGATGATGATGTTATGGAGCGATACGTTCAACATTTGTGGGTTGAGAAATTAGCTCCTTTTTATGAGAATGAGATCACGCGATTCAAGGAAGGGATACGGGTTGCCTACCATGAAAAAATAGGGGAGAGGATTGTTGAGGGGATACCTCTTGGGGGGCGTATTGATCGGATTGATTTTACGCCGGAAGGTCTGGAAGTACTGGATTATAAAACAGGTACACTCGCCGATACCGAACATGCGCCCAAAGAGAGTGA
>JAUYSQ010000165.1 GCA_030696285.1 Sulfuricurvum sp.
ATACTCTTCCAGAAGGTTGGTATAAAGGACAAAAGGATAATTGGGCAGCAGTAACCGCTACTGAGTTAGGGGCGACAGGCTGGGATGTCAATAGTACCACTTCATTGTATTATACGGATACTATCGAAGATGTATTGAACCTTGGAATAACGTACACCGTCAATATCGGGCAAAATTCCCTAATTCCCGGAGGAAAAGTTATCATTCGTATCACTCCGCACGTGAATGACACGTCTACGGATTCAGCAGTACCAATCGCTCCTGTTGCTAGCGACGGCGGTAGCGGCGGCGGATTTGATGCACTTGACAATGTCAGCCTTATCGCGATGATTTTAGGCTTTTTAGGAATCGGTGCATTTATTGCACGCCGTAGACTGGCTAAACAAAAGAGTTAATATGTATGTGAAGCGTAACGTCCTGAGCCCGATGGGCTGGTTTACGCTTCGATATCTCTTTTGGGCTCCATTCCTATTTTTAGTCTTCTATTTTGAAAGTTTCTCTCCCCTTATTTTTATCAATCAACTTCAAACCGATTTAAGCGTTTTTTTTATGCAGCAATGGATCTCCTTTCACATTATCCCCGTAAGCATGATAGGGCCTGATCTTTTTTTTGATCATGGGCTTCATTTGACAGTTGTTCATGAATGCAATGGAATGGCGGCTTTTTTGCTTTTTCTTGCATCCGTACTCTCTTTCCCGACACCCGGAACCCCAAAAGTGTTCTATGCTATTGTTGGATATTTCATTATACTTTTTGCGAATATGGTTAGATTGATTGGGATAACGTATTATGTGATCGATCATCCAGAGTCTTTTGCTTTGCTGCATGAGGTTGTAGGACGCTATGTAATTGCTGGAATACCGTTGGTTCTCTTTTATTTCTTTAGCCAACACTCTCCACGCCGTCGTCGAACGGATAAGCCTTTGGAAGATGTTTAGGTACCCAGTGGTTGAAAATAGTCTTTAAAGATTTACAAAATCATGTATCAGCTTTCTCAATACCAAATTTTTATTTTAAAAAGCTAAAATAAGAATTACATAAACAAGGGAATTGGATGATTTTTCTTTCGACATTATGGCTAATTTTTTTATTGTTTATTCA
>JAUYSQ010000175.1 GCA_030696285.1 Sulfuricurvum sp.
ACGCAATTTACATATACTCAAACAACGGGAAGATTTGATTGTACAGCAGGTGCTGGAAGTTGTGATGCATTAACGAATTAATCTGAAAGTGCATTTTTACTCTATAGCCCTTTTGGGTTCTCCTCTCGAATCGCTAACCTATCATTCAGATACTGTTTTAGAGAAGGGTACGAAGGTTTCGGTGCCTCTTTCCAGTCGTGAGATGGAAGGGGTCATCCTTCTTGCGGTAGAAAAACCTGCGTTTAAAACACACTCTATTTTGGAAACTTTCCCCTTTATTTATTCGGAAATTCAACTGCAAATAGCCTCATTTATGTCCGAATATTATGGATGTTCCCTTGGGGAAGCATTAAATTTGTTTGTGCCGTTTGAAAAGCTGGATTCCCGCCTTTGCGGGAATGACAATACTCCCGTCATTCCCGCAAAGGCGGGAATCCAACTAAAAAATCACATTCCTGTCGCTATTACCCTCTCCCCCACCCAATCCGAAGCTCTTGATTTTATCCGTTCCCACCCCGTCTCACTTCTTTTCGGCGATACGGGTGCAGGAAAGAGCGAAATCTATATGAAGCGTATGGACGATGTATTAAAAGAGGGAAAGCGAGCATTATTACTGCTGCCTGAAATCTCCCTCACCCCTCAAATGGAACACCGTTTTAAAGCACATTTTGGGGAAGCGTTTGTCCTTTGGCACTCAAAAATGACTCCAAAACAAAAGCGTCTATCATTAGAAAAGATAGTTGAGGGTACGGCGTCTATCATTGCGGGGCCACGATCGGCTCTCTTTTTACCCATAAAAAACTTGGGGCTGATTGTTGTCGATGAAGAGCACGATGAGAGTTATAAATCTTCCTCGCGTCCCCGTTACAACGCACGAGATATGGCGATTTATACGGCGAAAGTTTTAAAAATTCCGGTTGTCTTGGGAAGTGCGACACCGAGTTTGGCGAGTTATGCCCAATATCCGACTTTTCGTTTGCGCGGCGGGTATTACACTGCTAAGCGTACTTTTGTGTACGAGCCCTCTATCGAAGCGCTCACCTCTTTTGTGGATGAGGCGATCTTCACCAATTTTAGAGCAGGGCATCAGGGGATCGTTTTTATTCCCACGCGTGCCAATTTTAAAACGATGGTGTGTGATTCGTGTGGTTACACCCTCGAATGTCCGTTTTGCAGTGTCGGGATGAGTTTGCACAAAAACGCCCGAGCCCTGAAATGTCATTACTGCAACTATACCGAAGTGCTCCCTAGGGTCTGTCCTAAATGTCAAAGCGGTCATTTGAGTACGTCACGATTGGGGACAGCGGAAGCGGTGGAACATTTCCAGAAGCAGTTTGGCGAACTGAGAATACAGCAGTTTGATCGAGATGTGATTACGACGCAAAACAAACTGACCAAAGTGCTCAAAGCGTTTAATGCGCGCGAAATTGATCTGCTCGTGGGGACGCAAATGCTCTCCAAAGGGCATGATTATCATGACATCGCTCTTGCGGTGGTGATGGGGATTGATAATCTGCTTGGGCAGGCCGATTATCGTGCGCGTGAGCGGGCATTGTCTCTCCTCGTCCAAATCGCGGGG
>JAUYSQ010000178.1 GCA_030696285.1 Sulfuricurvum sp.
ATGGAAATATTGGCATCGGCAAGTTCTGCCTGCTGGGCGATAAAATCTGCCAATGAATCGATAAAACCAAAGCTTAGCAGATATTCATCGACACCGGCCAGTTTAAAACTCATTGCCGCCCTGATAGCCAAACGGGGATCAATTTCATAGCCGTTCGTTGTCTTGATCACTTTGTAGTCGATACGAGGTCCCGATTTGCCGTTAAACTCCAGGGCTGTCGCTTCCAGCTGTTCGCAGGCATCTTTAACATTTTCCCCCTCAGAGAGGCCGATAAACAGTGCGGCCATACCCCAGAGTCTGCTGAGCATTGAGGTTTTATCCTTTGCTTCAAAACGGGCTTGTTTAATTTTTTCGACCAGTTGGGGATAGGTTTTTGTGTAGTTGGCTACTAGGCGTGCTCCCGCCTCATCCATCTGCGTAATGGAGGTTAGCATGGCATTGGGAGAGGCAAGCATCTCATCGACAAAATAGGCCATTGGGGTGTAGCCGATTTTAGTCGAGAAGCTGCATATTTGCGAACGGCGAGTTCGGCTTAGATAAATGCCGCAAAGTGATTTCCCCTGCAAGTCATGCTCCAAGACGATAGAGCGCAATGCGGCATGTGCCGGTTCAAAAGAGAGTGCATGGGCAAAGGTGGAGGGTTCGTCATTGGCCACAAACCGCACGCATGGTTGTGAAATGGGTTCAATAGCCGACTGTAACGATAGTCCATTTGAACCGCCCAATCCCTCAAACCCCTCAAACGTGCAGCATGTGGGTTGGCTTAGAGCCAGTGGATGGTGCCATGGGAGCATATCCCGTCCGACGGTAACGATGACATGGTGTCCCAAGGCGGATGTGGCGCGAAGCTGGGGAATAGGATCGCAGTAGATGGCCTCAACCCCTTGGCGTGACAAAGCGGTGCTCAAAGCCATTGTAATGGTGTCATCCGCAAAAAAAACGGGATAGAAGGGTTTGGTCAAACCATGTTCAGCACGAAATTTGAGTTTTGGCTTTAAGCGCACGGAGGGTTTTTCGATCATCATCAGGGTATCAAGTTCCCCTTGTGTCATTACGAATGTGTCGGACATATCAGAGGGGTTGCAGATCAAGAGTCCCTTCTCTTCAGAGTCTTGCGTCTTCAGCAGGGAGAAACGTCGAAGTCCGTTGTAGGTAGGGAGGGTAATCTCGCCTTTTTCAATCAGCTGGCGGGCCAATTTTGTAAACAGTACCTCCGGCGTTTTGGCATCGATACGCGTGTATGCGCATAGATCTTCGCGGGTCAATATCACCTCACTGAAGCCGCAAACACTGCACGGTTCAAACGGATCAAGGGTTTGGAGAATGTTTTGCTGACATTCAGGACAGCAGGGGACACTATATGGGCTTTTTGGTTCAATCAACGGCTGAGGCTCATGCAGCGTCTTGCCCTCTTCAATGGTGTAATCATGCAAAAAAAGGGATTGCGGTACGAGTGTCGAGATGAGTTCTGCCAGTGCTTCAAGCTCATTTTGCTCACCCTCTGCCTCAATCCTATAGTCGTTTTTTTCGTGAATGAGGGTCACGGGAATCGATGCTCGTTCACGAATCCGTTTGAGGAGACGAATAAAAAGACCGTTGTCGTGAGTGTAGTGAAATTTAAACGCTATATGCATGAGCAGACCTAAACGAGTTGGAAATGACGGAGTTCATCGTAACGTCATCGCGCTTGATCGACTCGACTCCCAAGGTTTTTAAATAGGTCAACAGGGTCTTTTCCATTAAGGGGATTGCATCGGCGACTCCCTCTGAGAGGGAAAACTCTATCGCCTCTATAACGGTTGGCACGACACCCATGATCATGGTAGGGGGGCGATCTCCGGCTAGATCCATCATATTGAGGGTTTGGAGCATCTCGACTTCATGGGCAGACCCCTGCCAATCGACGCTGCTGGGTACCGCTTCAAAATCAAAAAAATAGAGCTCACCCGCTTTTACTCCGGGGGCATTGATCGTATCGATAATGATGATCTGATTATACTCGATGATAATGGGGATGAGCCTTTGCGCAAGGGTTCCTCCATCGACGATATCCAGCTGATGGTTCCCTTCAAAGCGGTATTTCTGACCGATATAATTAATAAAATGGACACCGACCCCCTCATCTCCGAAGAGGAGGTTCCCGATACCCAGAAGTAAAATTCTCATTCTTCTTTGTTCTCTCTCTTTTTGAGGTGATAATCGTATCCGGTAAACATAATATCGACACCGCCATGTTTAAATCGGATTGCTGACCAGATGACCATATAGATATGAATAGGGATAAAGATCAAGAACCCCCACATCGTAATATGATGAATCAGACGGACATTTGCCAATCCTCCCATCCAGTATTCTACCAAGCGCATAGGATCATACAAAAATCCGCCTATCCCATGATGATAAATATGGACATAGAGGATCAGACCTGTAATAGAGGCCATGAGCGTAAATACCATAATCATAGCGTACGAAAAAAACTGCAAGGGACCATACGTCCCTTTTTTAAGCAGTTCTCCAATAAAGAAATAGGACTTGAGTTGAATGATCCATGATTTGAGGCTGAACTCATCTTCGAGCGACCTGAGCTCACTGGCACTGTCGGGCCCAAAAAAGAAGAGATAGATCCGCAATAGCCCTGCGGTAACAAGGATGAATCCAAATATCAGATGCCAAGAGACCCATTCAGCGTAGATGAGTGCATGATTTACCGCACCATGGGAATGAAAGGGACTGGCGATGTAAAACCCCGTTATCGTCAATCCGGTAATGACAACTGCCCGTATCCAGTGCAAAACACGGTTTGTACTGCCATAGACAAATGAGATATGTTCAACACCGCTTGATTCTATTTTGTCCATAATATCCCTCCTGCTATCTTATTTTCATAACGGATTGACTTTAAACTCGCTGATCTCTCTCCCTTTGATATCCATGACGTGTACGGAACATGCCATGCAGGGATCAAAGGAGTGGATAACTCTGAGCACTTCCAAAGGTTTGGTCGGATCTTCAAGCTTCAATCCGACGAGTGACGCTTCGTAGGGACCTACCTCTCCATTGGCATCCATCGGTCCGGCATTCCACGTGGTCGGAACAACAGCTTGGTAGTTTTCAATCACTCCGTTTTTTATCCGTACCCAATGGCTTAACGTACCGCGCGGTACTTCGCCGATGAAACGCCCTTTGTACTCTCTGCTCGGATCGATCTCAAATTTCGTATAGGTCGCATCATCAGTTTTGACATTCTCCACCAACGCGTTAAACGTGATGATCGCATTATCGGAAATCAGCTTCGTCTGTAACATCCGAGCAGCGGTACGTCCAAGCGTTGTGAAAAGTGCCGCAACGGGTAAGCCTGTCCGTTTTAAAAAGTCATTGACCTCTTTTTGCACTTTTGCATTGCCGCGAGCGTAGTTGACCAGCAAGCACGCCAAAGGACCCACTTCCATAGGTATTTTGTCGTAACGGGGCGCTTTTACCCAGGTGTATTTCTCTTTTGGATTGATCACTTTGGCTTTACCGTTGAGCGTATCCCCGTCGATAAATCCGGTATAGTTCTCTTCCGTCACACCCTCATACGGCTGTAAAGGTTTATCCCCTTTGTACCAGGCATGGGTGACATCTTCTTCGATCTTCATCTCATCAATGTCATACACCTTGCCGAGATCACCGTTTTTGATGATACCGCTTTGAAAAAGATTCTCGGTACGGTTGAGCAAAAATGCGTCTGCTGCCAAAAAGTTTTTCACCCCTGCGCCGCCCAATACGCTCGGCTCACTTCCATACGCTTCTGCTGCCATAACGATATCAGCATAATAGGCACGTTCTATGAAATCTTTGACGATCTCATATTTGGACTTCCATTCTGCCAGTCGGGACGGATTTAAAATATCACGTACACAGGTCACACCCCCGACCACCAGACTTTGCGGATGGGGCTGTTTGGCACCAAATATGGCGAACATCTGCGCGGCGACACGCTGAACCTCAAGGGCTTTTAGATAGTGTGAAAGGGCGATGAGGTTTTGTTCAGGAGAAAATTTGTAGGTTTTATTCCCCCAATAGGCATTGGCAAACGGCCCCATTTGTCCCTTAGCGACAAAACCTTTGACCCGTTCTTGTACGGCGGTGAGTTCATCGGTTCCGGTTGCAATGGGCAGATTGGTATATTTGAAAGCCAGTTCAGAGGCTTTTTTGGGATCGGCACCCAGCGCCGATACGATATCAACCCAATCCAGACCGTGCAGATGGTAAAAATGGACGACATGGTCGTGCATGTAGAGAGATTCATTGAGGAGGGAACGTACCAGCTTGGCATTGTAAGGGGGCTCGACACCCAATGCATCTTCGACCGCCTCGACTCCTGCTTTATAATGGGAATAGGTACAGACGCCGCAGATACGCTGCGCCATCAACCCTGCATCTCTGGGATCACGCCCTTTGAGAATCAG
>JAUYSQ010000198.1 GCA_030696285.1 Sulfuricurvum sp.
GAGGACCTCGAAGAGGTTCTTGTGCCCTATAGGGTATGACGAGAAATTACTTAACTGCGTAACATCAGTTTTTCATTCGAAATTGACCAGAGGGAATACCCTTGGGTGCAAAACTCAACATTTACAATTACTCCCCCCTCCCCCTTTTAGTGTTATATTAGATTAAAAATAGTAAAATACCGCCAATAAAAGATGGGGGGAAGTATGACAAAATTACAATCATTAACAAACCAAACACTCCCTCTCATTGCGCATACCCAATGGTATTTAAAAAAAGCAAAACATAACCAATGAACAATCTTAGATGGACACTCGCATGAAAAATAAAATAGTAGTCCAAGAACAAGAAATTACAATTATTGAAGATGACTATATATCATTAACCAACATGGTAAAAAATATTGATAATGGTCTTGTCCTGATTGAAAAATGGCTTAGAAATAAAAATACGATCGAATTTATTGGTATCTGGGAAGAGATTTATAATCGTAATTTTAATTCCCCCGAATTCGAGGGGATTAAAAATGTTAAGCTACAACAAAAAGCTCAAAGGAAAATAGTATGAAAATCGCCATCGCCGGAACCGGATACGTCGGACTCTCAAATGGGATTCTACTTTCCCAGCACAACGAGGTTGTAGCTCTCGATATTATCCCCGAAAAAGTGGCCATGATCAATCGAAAAAAATCACCTATCGAAGACAAGGAGATCGAAGAATACCTCCAAAGAGATGATCTGAATTTTAAAGCGACTTTGGACAAAGAGGAGGCCTACAAAGGTGCCGATTTCGTCATCATCGCCACCCCTACCGATTACGATCCCGAAACCAACTATTTTAACACTCGCTCCATTGAGCACGTCATTGCCGATGTCATCGCTATAAACCCTAATGCGGTAATGGTGATCAAATCGACCATTCCCGTAGGCTATGTTAAAAAAGTAAAAGAGCAGTTTAATACCGATAACATCCTCTTCTCCCCCGAATTTTTACGCGAGGGAAGTGCACTATACGATAATCTGCATCCTTCTCGTATCATCGTCGGAGAGCAGAGTGAACGAGCAAAAGTCTTTGCAGGTTTATTGGCTCAAGGTGCCATCAAAACGGATATCCCTACCCTTTTTACCGATAGTAACGAAGCCGAAGCGATCAAACTCTTCGCCAACACTTATCTCGCTATGCGTGTTGCTTATTTCGACGAGCTTGACAGTTATGCCGAGAGCCATGGTATGAATAGCCGCCAAATCATCGAAGGAATCGGGCTTGATCCCCGTATCGGCAACCATTACAACAACCCTTCTTTTGGCTACGGCGGATATTGTCTCCCCAAAGACACCAAACAACTCCTCGCCAACTATGCCGATGTCCCCAGTAACATGATACGTGCCATCGTCGATGCGAACAGTACCCGTAAAGATTTCATTGCCGACACTATCATCCGGCGCAATCCGAAAGTAGTCGGTATTTACCGTCTCGTCATGAAAGCCGGTTCCGACAACTTTCGCTCCTCAGCCATCCAAGGTATCATGAAACGGATCAAAGCCAAAGGGATCGAAGTCGTCATTTACGAGCCAACGCTCCATCAGGAGGAGTTTTTCCGTTCCCGTGTTGTACGTGATCTCTCTGAATTTAAACAGCTCTCCGATGTTATCATCGCCAACCGTCATGCTAATGTTCTTGATGATGTCGCGGATAAAGTATACAGCCGCGATTTATTCGGAAATGATTAAGATGACCTATCTGATCATCTATAATAAAACAATACACATCCATGTAAAATGGTACTTTACCACATGATTTCTCGTTTAAAATCCTTAACTTCTCATACCGGATTTAAACGCTATGGAGCTAACACGCTCTGGCTCTTTGGGGAAAGAATTCTTCGTATGTTTGTAGGTCTTTTTGTAGGTGTATGGATTACCCGATATTTAGGACCTGAGCAATTTGGAGTTTGGAGCTATGTCCAAAGTTTTGTAGGTTTGATTTCGGTAATAGCCGGTTTAGGACTTGATAGTATTCTAATTCGCGAATTAGTGAAAGATGAAAGCAAACGGGATGAATTGCTTATAACTGCCTTTTGGATGAAAATCTGCGGTGCATTTCTAGCCATTTTTATCATAGGGGTTTTTACACTTTTTATGTCAAACGGGAGCTATGTCAATACTCTGATATTCATATTCGCTTCATCGATAATCTTTCA
>JAUYSQ010000209.1 GCA_030696285.1 Sulfuricurvum sp.
GGCTGTCGCTGTTGTGAAGTGGCGTGCAATGAGCAAAATAACAATCCTGCCGACATAAAATGGCGTCGCGTAGGCGAGATGGAAGGGGGAAGTTTTCCCGATACCCTCCTGCTGTTTAATTCCATGAGCTGTAACCACTGCGTCGATCCTGCCTGTCTCATCGGTTGTCCCACCAACAGCTACATAAAATTCGATAACGGTATCGTCTTTCACGACGACCCAAGCTGTATCGGATGCCAATACTGTACATGGAACTGTCCTTATGGAGTGCCTACCTATCACGAAGAGCGTCATATCGTAACCAAATGCCATATGTGTCACGAACGTCTAGCTGTAGGTCAAAGCCCCGCATGTGTCCAAGCGTGCCCCTCAGGTGCTATCGAGATAGAAACAGTCAATATCTTGGAATGGGTGACAAAAGAGATGGATGAGAATGGGAATATGCCCCATCTAGCCGATGCCCGTCTCACCAACTCTACAACCCGTTTTACATTGCCTGAAAATATGCCCGAAGCGATGATGAAAGCCGATGAACATCACCTAAAACCGGCTCATGGCGAATTACCGTTAGTCTTTATGACGGTACTGACTCAAATGTCATTGGGAGCTTTTGGAGCCCTTTTCATCGGTGATATTCTCTCACTGTTTGGATTTTTCCAACCCACATGGATCCTTGCCCTTCTCGCCCTCGCCCCTGCTGCACTGGGACTTCCGTTATCCGCACTGCATTTGGGACGACCTTTAAAAGCGATGAACGCGATGAAAAACCTCCGCACCAGCTGGCTCAGTCGAGAAGCGGCTGCATTGGGTGCGTTTGCCGGACTTATGAGTGTTAATGTTGCTCTCTATTTTTTCAATATTGCCACACCGATTCGTCTTGGTTTTGAACTTTTGACCTTGATGGTGGGAATCTACGGTATCCACGCGCAAGCAATGATTTATCGTATCCCAGCCCGCCCTTCGTGGGATCGATTTTCTACCAATCAAAAGTTTTTCTCCACCGCCTACAGCGGATTATTTTTAATCTCACTTGCCTTGATGATTTTAGGCTCAAGCGATTCTGC
>JAUYSQ010000219.1 GCA_030696285.1 Sulfuricurvum sp.
ACGATACCCACAACGTCACTTCCTTGAGAAGCGATCATATAGTAACGTCCTACTTCATCCCCTTCATTCAAAAACGCATCGTGCAAGATTTTTCCAATTCCCGGAATGTCCCCTACGATTGGAAAATCAGGTTTGCTGTAATCGATGATATAAACGTGTCCTGCATCTTTAAGAGCAAAGGCAATAAACGGCCCGTATGGGGTATCCGCGATTGACGCAACACGAGATGAACCGATATTACCGTCCATATCAATAACGCTGCTGGTTGGATACACTTTTAACGGTTTAAGCGTCATTGCATCTAAAAGAATAGCGCCACCCGGTACATAGTTACCTGCCATGACGTATTTACCGTCCGGAGTACATGCTAAACCACGGCTATCACTCCCCACACGAATTTTTGCAATGATCGGTTGTCCCGGAGCATTGAGGTCAAACATGTTAACCCACCCATCACGACTGATGTTATACACATAACGAGGAATACGTTTGTTTACTACGGTTACGTGTGTTGCAAATCCTGAGTCGTGCTTAGAGAGAACTTTATTGGTCGTTCCATCAATAAATCCAACCTTAGACGCATCACGCTCCGTAAAGACAACGATGTCTTGAACGCTTTTAACATCCGTCGGTTTTGGATATTTTTTGTACAACGCTTCTCTGTCTTGCAACACTTCATGGGTTGCTTCAACGTCTTTGATTGTTAGGTTTTTGATCTGACGACTTTCGTATTTCAACAAATAATCAACCATTTTATCGGCATCATCTTTGTTCATTTTATCTTTAAAAGAAGGCATCGCCGTACCGGCTTTTCCATTTAAGATAACATCGACAAGCATATAATCGTTTTTCTTTGAGATGACTTTTGGATCAAGAGAACTTCCTACACCGCCTTCGTGGTTTGGACCATGACACCCTTGACACTCTTTTTCGAACATTTTGGAAACATCCATTTTGGATTCTCCGGCCATTAGTGGAAGGGCCGCAAAAGCGACACCCGCAAGGGTTATTCCTAGAACTTTTTTCATTTCA
>JAUYSQ010000225.1 GCA_030696285.1 Sulfuricurvum sp.
AGCTCTTCGATCGGATGGATGATACTGGTGCCGGAAATATAGTTAATCGCAATCAAGAGGAGAGCTAAAAAACTCCCTAAAAATGCGAACCATTGAAAGAAGCTCGATTGAAGAGCATCGAAATAATCGGCCTTATTGATCCCGGGGATCACCCACATGTCCCAGGTAGGAATATAGCGGTATGCAGCGATTTTATCTTGACCGGTCGTTGCGGATACGTATTCATAGACCCCTCCCGCTTTGTCGGCGCGGATATGGTCGATGTAATCGTGCCCTGCTTTATTTTTCCCTTCATCTTTGGGATGAATGGTCATGGTCCCCTCTGTATTGATGAAGTAAACGTAACCGCTCTCACCAATTTTGATACTTTTGATGTCTTCCTTGAATGCATTATCTTTGTAGGCATCCGGCTTGATCTTGGCAATATAGTTGACATTTTTTTCCAAGGCATCGGCGACCGTATTTAAATCGCTTATCATGATGGCTTTGATCGAGGAGGTCGCGATGAAATATGCTACAATCACACTCACCAAGATTGCACCGACAGCAGCTATAAGATTAAAAATAAATTTTGACTTGATTGTACTAAAAAGACTCACTCATGACCACCTATTACGAAGTTTTATTAGATATTCTAATGCTTTTTTGATAAAGTGCTTCTGAAATAAGGAAATATTGATTTTATGAAACATTCCCATCTCTCCCAAATAATCGAATTTATGCAGCAATTCAAACAAATTGAGCGTGCGTACCGTTTGAACGATACACAAATTTGCATCGAATTTGATCGTGACCATATTTGGACATTTGATATGCGTCGAAGTGATGCGACGATTTTTATTGCCCCCCGTTCAGAGCGGACAAAAGTATATCAAGCCCCTTTTGATGTGTTGTTGTCCAAACGGCTCAACCGCTCGTCTATCCAGTCGATCACGATGCACAACAATGACAAAATTCTTCGCATCGTCGCCACCCAAAGCGGTTCGTATAAGAGTGAGAAGTCAATCTTACAGTTGGAGTTTACGGGAAAATACACCAACGCAATTTTATTGGACAGCGATGAAGGCGTTTTGGAAGCGTTGCGCCATATCGATGACAATGTTTCCGTACGCAGTGTCCGAGTGGGGCAGCTTCTCACCAATCCTCCGTTGCCTACGTTTACCCCCGTCTTTTATCCCATCGACGATGTGGAGGCATTTTTACGGCTTACCTACGAGGAGTATGCTACATCTCAGCTGGATAAGTTAAAAAAAGAGAAATGTGCATTGATCTTCAAGCGGACGGAGCAGCTCCAAAAACATTTGGATGCTTTATCGGATGAGCAAGAGCTCCTTGCAGATTCCGGTTATTCACAGCATATCGGGCATCTGATTTTAGCGAATCTTCATACGATTAAAGGGTATGAAACCACCTTGACACTCAATGATTTTGATGGAAAAAGCCTCGAAATTGCTATCCCTTCTGGGTGCCATGATGGTGCACGGATGGCAGAGTCGTTTTTTAAACGTTCGAAAAAAGCCAAGCAGAAAGCATTGGGACTTTTTAAAGAGCGCGAGAACCTCCAAGAAAAAATTCGCCATTTGGAGTTGTTTGCCCACACGATTCGTGAAGCCCAAACCCCCGAGGAGATAACCCGTCTCTTTCCGACTAAAATCGCCGGAACAAAAGCGAAACCGCACACAAAAACCTCAGACGGAATTGCAGAATTCTGGATAGAGGGGGTGAAAGTGTCGTTGGGTAAAAGTGAGCGGGGAAATATCGAGCTATTACGTAATTCCCGTGCACGTGATATTTGGCTCCACCTAAAAGACCGCCCCTCTGCACATGTCATCATCACAACGGATAAGCAGCAGCTCTCCAAAAACATACTCGAAGCAGCCGCCAAACTGTGCGTCGATTTTTCAGTATTTGAAAAAGGATCGTATTTGGTCGATTATACTCCCAGACGAGAAGTACGGGTACAAGAGGGGGCAAATGTCCTCTATAACAACTATAACACGTTGGTTATTGAGAAAAAGTAAAGGATTCTCCATGTCAATCACTCCTGTTGGCGGTGTTATTTATGCAAATCAACAAATGGCGGGGATAGCAGGGGAAGTGGGTGCCGTTCAAAACCGCTTTGAGCTTCAAGCCCTTGCAGCGGCAGCCCTTGCAAGTGAGCAAAAAAAAGAGATTCAAGAAGTTCGCCCTACCGAAGAGAACCAAAGCGTTGATTCTAATCGTGAACATACAAAAGAGCAAGCAGAGCAAGAAGAACGTCGCTCAAGCGAGGAAGATAACACTCCAGAGAAAGAACCTCCGCGAAAGCCCCTTCACCTTTTGGATGTTAAGGTGTAGCTTTACCTCTCATACAATGATTCGGTAAACGTTTTTGCAATCGGTTGTTAGCAAACATAGATAATGATAATTTCTTTCCATTACATATCTAATAATAAAATGGTATAATCGCGATATTTAAACACCCCTATCAGGAAACGTGATGCAACCGTCTGCAAATGCCTTACAAACTCGTATTATCACTGCCGTTTTTTTAGGATTAG
>JAUYSQ010000226.1 GCA_030696285.1 Sulfuricurvum sp.
ACACTCATGGCATCTTTACGACGAGTGAGTTCGCGTGCTTTTTTAGCCGCTTCTCGTCCCCGTGCCGCCATAAGTGCTTTTTGAATAATTACTTTAGCTTGAAGGGGATTTTCTTCGAAATACTTGGTTAAACGCTCATACGTTGCTTTTTGAACCAATGGGCGAACGTAAGTATTTCCGAGTTTTCCTTTTGTTTGTCCTTCAAATTGTGGTTCAGGGACACGAACGGAAACAACACAAATAAGTCCTTCAGAAACATCTTCTCCTGAGAGTGGAATATCCTTTTCTTTGGCATTACCGTTTTGTTTGTTGTAATTCGAGATAACACGTGTTAATCCTGCACGAAAACCAGCCTCATGCGTTCCACCGTTAGGAGTGTTAATATTATTGACAAACGTATACATTTTTTCTTCGTAGGTATCGTTGTACATGATGGCAATATCCATCTCGATATCTTCGGCTTTTTCATTGAACTCATAGGGAAGTGCAACAACCTCTTTTTTGTTCATATCGGTCACAAATTGAGTAATTCCGCCTTCAAAATGATACGTATTATCGGCACCATTACGCTCATCTTTAAATTTTATCGTGATGCGAGGATTGAGATACGCTAACTCTTTGAAACGTTTCGCTAAATAATCATATTCAAATGTGACTATTTCGGTAAAAATAGAAGGATCTGGAGAAAACTCAATAGTTGTCCCTTTTTTACGAGTTGTTCCTATAGCTGCAAGAGGTTCTTGAGGAATACCGCATTTAAAATCTTGCTCAAAAATTTGACCTTCTCGATAAATGGTCATTTTAAGATCACTACTCAATGCATTAACAACCGATACCCCTACCCCGTGCAAACCACCGGAAACTTTATAGGTATCTTTATCAAATTTTCCACCTGCGTGCAATACGGTTAAAACAACAGTAGCTGCAGATATTCCTTCTCCCGGATGTATATCTGTTGGAATACCCCGTCCGTTATCGGAAATGATAGCAGTCCCTTTTTTTGTTAGAGTAACGCTTATGGTATCACAGTGTCCAGCCATCGCTTCATCGATCGAGTTATCAACAACTTCGTAAATGAGATGATGAAGTCCTCTATGACCTGTATCACCGATGTACATCCCTGGACGTTTTCGAACGGCTTCGAGACCTTTGAGGACTTTAATATTGCTGGCACCGTAATTTTCCATAGTTTCTCCCGCTATTTTTGCGTGTTTATTGGCTTTATTTTAGCGCAAATAATCTAAAAGGTAGATTTTATGTCTGTCATTCCCGCGAAGGCGGGAATCCAGCTATATATTTATTGGGAATAGATCCCCGGGTCAAGCCCGAGGATGACGGGGAAGAGTAGTAATTTTAGCGTTTAAATAACAATCGGCATTACGATGGTTTTAAAATTATCGCTCTTAAGAACAAAGGGTTGATTGGATTCATTGGCTTCGAGGGTAAAATCATTGGTATTAATTTGTCCTAAAAAATCCAGAATATAACGGCTGTTAATTGCTAGAAGAAAAGGGGTATCAAATCCATTTTCGATTTCTAGGGTTGTTTTAGCTTCAATGTTGTCGTCACTTAAACTTTCAAATAAAATAGAGTCATTTGTAAAAGTAAGTTTGAGATCATTGGATATGGTCGTAATTTGCTTAATAGCATTGATAAAAGAGGCTTTCGGTAACGTAATAGAGCGTGATGCTTCTCTAGGAATAATACGGGTGTAATCAGGGAATTTACCGTTGATTAGTTTGGTAAAGAAAAGTGAATTGTCGGATTTGATGATGAGATGAGTATTGTCATAATAAATTTCGATGTTATCGGGAAATAATTTTTGAATTTCAATAATTGCTTTTTTAGGGACGATGATCGAAAGCTCATACTCATTTTGATTGTCAATATGAACCAATGCTAAACGGCGGGTATCGGTAGAGACAAAGTTGATTTGATTGGTTTTAATGTCGATAAGTGCGCCATTGAGCTCAAATTTAGGGTTATTGGTATCAGCAGCAGGGGTGATTTTTTTGAGAGATTCAATCAGTATTTGAGAATTGATTGTAATGTTTGGTTTCTCTTCGGTAGAGGGAAAAGTAGGAAATTCGCTGCTTTTATAGGTAGGTAATTTAAAGTTAGAACGTTTTTGACGGATATGCAGGTTTTCTTTAAGGTATTCGAGCTCTATCTCTTCGTCTTTTAATATTCGGATAATATCGAGTAATTTTTTACCGTTAGCCGTTACAGATCCAGGTTCTATTACCGTGTGAGCATGGGTTTGAAGTGCAAGACCTATTTCATAATCGGTAGCTTTTGCACTGAAAACCCTACCATCGGTACTGAGTAAAATATGAGAGGTAATTTGTGATGTATCTTTTTTTTCCAAAAAAGGTTGTAAATGGAGCAACATATTTTCTAAAACGGACTTATCAATGGTTATTTTCATAACGTGTCTCCTTATTATTTATATATAAGTAATAGCTAATAGTAGTAGTAAGGGGGTGTGAATGTGTGAAGAACCTCATACAAACCCTTCTCCTTGGGGTGAACAGATGTGATTAAAAGGAAAGTTTTCATTCACACCTATTCACATATTGAATTATAGCTTTTTTAAAACCCCTTTACAAATAGAATTTTATTGAGAGGTTATTGCCGAAATTTTATTGGAAAGTTCATCGACTTTTATTTTGAAGTCTTCATCGTTTTTCATAATTTCTTGAATCTTTTTCATGGTATGACTTACAGCGGTATGATCTTTCATTCCAAAATAGTGGGCCAGTTGAGGCATAGAGTTGGGTGTAAGATTACGTGAAAGATAAATAGCGATTCGACGAGCATAAACAATATTACTGTTACGGCTTTTTGAACGGATTTCACTGGATTTGACATTGAGTTCTTTGGAAACAATTTCCATAATGGTATCAATGGTAATATTGTTCCGTTTTTCAGTTAATTGTTCTTTAAGAACATTACGGGCAAATTCGATGTTAATATCGACACCCATCAATTGTGAATAGGCATTGAGTTTGGAGAGAATCCCCTCAATCTCACGGGTATTATTTTCGATGATCGTAGCAACGTAATTGATAACCTCTTTATCGAGTTTAACTCGATTAATTTCACATTTTTTCTTGATAATCTCAATTTTTGTTTCGAGTTCAGGAGGCTGAATATCGGCAACCAAACCCCACTCAAACCGGCTTTTCAGGCGTTCTTCAAGACCGCCGATTTTTTTAGGGTGTTTATCGGAAGTGATAATAATCTGCTTATTTTCATTGCGCAATGCTTCAAAGGTATGAAAAAATTCCTCTTGAATCTGATTTTTCCCGCTGAGAAACTGTATATCATCAATCAAAAGCAGGTCGCATTTACGATATTTGTCTTTAAACCTGTCCATTGTTCGATTGCTGAGATGGCGGCTGAAATCGTTTAAAAATTGTTCAACAGAGGTATAAATGACGGTTTTACCTTGCGCTAACATCACATTTCCAACCGCTTGCATAAGGTGGGTTTTACCAAGACCGACCCCTCCGTAAATAAAGAGAGGGTTGTACACAATACCGGGTTTTTCACTGACACTCTTGGAAGCGACATAGGCAAAATTATTGGATCCGCCGACGACAAAATTTTGAAAAGTGTAGGAAGGGTTGAGGAGGGTATGAGGTACTTTTTCACTCTGAACAGGAGTTGTTGGAGCAGATGTTGCAGTCAATGGAATGTTTCCAGTTTTTACACAAACGGTAACGGTCGGCTTTACCCCTGTTTTGATTTCAAAGAGATGCGAAATTTTATGGGCATATTTTGTTTGTATCCAATTGGCAATAAGTGGATTAGGTGCATGGAAAATAGCAAGATTGCTTTTGGAATCCTCTTCATTATAATGAAGCTGTTTTATATAGCGTTTATAATCTACTTCGCTAATTTCATTTTTTAGCATCTGCAATACCATACTACCAATGTTACTCATTTAAATCCTCACCTATGTGAATAATGTTGACGAATAATACCAATATTTGCCTATAATTAGGGATAAAATTGATGTGAATATCTTTATTCACGGGTGTGAATAAGTTTTTAAACCAATGTGAATGGAATATTATATGGTTATTTTGGGAATAGATCCGGGGACTCGTAATTGCGGGTATGCACTGATAAAAATTGATGGTCAAAAATTTAAACTGGTTGAAGCGGGGCTTATTAAAATAAAAGCGGAAGGGTTACAATACCAAATACCGCAAGTGGTTGAAGCACTCGAACAACTTTTTGCTGCTCATACTATTGATGAAGTGGCGATGGAAGATATTTTTTATGCCCATAATCCTAAAACGGTATTAAAATTGGCACAATTTCGGGGTGCCATTATGCTAAAAATTTTGCAAGAACACGGCATGTTTTCCGAATATACGGCGTTGCAAGTAAAAAAAGCGTTAACAGGAAAAGCAAAAGCAGCCAAAGAACAGGTAGCATTTATGGTAAAACAGATTTTAGGAATAACCAAAGAGATTAAACCGCTCGATATTACCGATGCAATGGCAGTGGCAATCACCCATGCCCAAAGAGTAAAATTAGAAGTCAATAAACGCACGCAAATTCTACGTAAGAATCCTACGGAAGAGATTGTAGTATAAAAAGCGGCCAACACACCAGGAGAGCCGCCAGGTTAGAAGTGTATCGTACTCCCCTTAGGTTTTCTTCATTTTTGAAGGCTAAAAAAGCTTTTAAGTAAGGGTAAATTTTCCATATTTGATTTATCACATTCTTCTCAAACCCCGCTATATTCACACTGTGAGCGAGATGTGAATAATTAGTTGATTTTTTTGATTATCATTTGCATAAATTTTTCCTATTTCAGAAAATATTTAGATAAATTTACCCTGAATCGTAAAACTTCAAAATACCTTAAAGCCCCCTATTTTAGGGCTTTTTAATAGTATTATGCATATTAATAAACACTTCAGTTATGATTAAGCAGATGTTATAAAAAGTTATTCACATTACTACCGTTTTGATGATTGTAACCTGAAGGTAATCACTGTGTAATGCAATCGAAATTAACATAATTTACCATACCTTTTTAGATTCTATAGTAAAGGTATCAAATATGGTTAGCGTTGAATACATACTTAAAAAAGAACATCCGGCATTGTTTAGGTATCCTGATATTATTTCAAAGTCCATTGTTGGTCTAACCCGTTTTTTGGTTCACGAAAATTCTATTAATCGATTTATGCAACTGCATGAAACCAAAAATGGTTTGGAATTTATCGATGCAGCATTGAAACATTTAAATGTTTCCTATAAAGTGATTCACCGTGAAATTGAAAATGTCCCCGCAATCGGAAAAGTGATTATTGTTGCCAACCATCCTTTAGGGGCTTTGGATTCATTAACATTGATTCAAATGGTGTGCAGTGTTCGTACCGATAAAAAAGTAAAAATTATTGCAAATAAGATGCTCTCCTCTATTCCTCAACTCAAAGAATTTTTAATCAGTGTTGATAATATGAATGAAAAACTCACCAAAAATTCATTGCGTCAAATTGATGCTGCGTTGCAGGCTGAAGAAGCCGTTATCTTTTTTCCCAGCGGTGAAGTGTCACGGGCGGGGTTTTTTGGACTCAAAGAGGGAAGCTGGAAAGGGGGATTTGTGAAATTTGCCAAACGCAATGCAACCCCTATTCTGCCTATCTTTATAAAAGCACATAACAGTTGGCTTTTTTATGCGTCATCATGGATATACAAACCGCTTGGGGCACTGTTACTGAGTCACGAAATGTTTGCGGCTAAAAATCAGGTATTTGATTTCAAAGTAGGCGAACTTATTACCCCCAGAGCTTTTAACGATTCGGCCATGTCTGAAAAACATCATGCGAAATTGTTTCGTAAACACCTACTGAGACTTTCAAAAGGGAAAACCGGTATTTATCCTACTGAGTCATCTATTGCCCATCCTGTATCACGACAGGAGATTCGTCAGGAGTTAAAGAGAGGTGAACGTTTGGGGACGACCAGTGATAACAAACAAATCTATTTGATCGAACACGACAATGCTCCAAATTTGATCAATGAAATTGGACGATTACGGGAATACTCGTTTCGTAAAGTGGGTGAGGGGAGCGGTAAATCGCGTGATATTGATGACTATGACCGCTATTATCATCATTTGGTATTATGGGACGATGATGATCTCGAAGTGGTTGGAGCGTATCGTATCGGAGAGTGCGGATGGATATTATCATGGCTGGGAAAAGAGGGTTTATACCTGAATGAGCTGTGCGATATTCACGACTCATTTGATCCTATACTTGAAGATGCTATTGAGCTTGGACGCAGTTTTGTTCAGCCAAAGTATTGGGGAAGTCGTGCGTTGGATTATTTATGGCAAGGTATCGGTGCCTATTTGAGCCACAATCCACATATAAAATACATGATTGGACCGGTTAGTATTTCAGGGAGTTTCCCAAAAAATGCTCAAGATGCCCTCGTCTATTTTTATTCTCATTATTTTGGAAGCAATTATACAATGATGCGAGCTAAATCGCCTTACCGTCTCTCCGAGTTTATTGAAGCAGAATTTACCGCTTTTTTTAAAGGAGATGATTATAACGAAGACTTTAGACGATTGAAAAACTACCTAAAAACCTTTGATCTTTCCGTCCCTACTCTTTATAAACAATATACTGAGCTGTGTGAAGAGGGAGGGGTAGAATTTATGGATTTTGGTATCGACGTTGATTTTAACAACTGTATCGATGGGTATATCGTCGTTGATATCCGGAAGATAAAAGAGGCAAAACGTCAGCGTTATATGCATAACGTTTGATGTTATAGTGTTTGTAAACTATGTGTCATCCCGTACTTGATACGGGATCCATTTATTATATTGGATTCCGTGTCGCAGCACGGAATGACGTAAATTCCTCGCTCCCAGGCTCAGGGCAAACGGTTACTTATTGATTCCCATTGCCTTAAAACACGTCGAAACAAAATCCTCCTTTGAAACGATATGATAGTGATTTGATTCATAGTTAAATTCCAGAGATTGAGCATGAAGTAATAATCTGCTTGCCCCTCCTTTACTTAACCGCTCCTCACTGCTTAATTCCTTGTCTAAAAACTTTATTATGTCAACCTCTTCTTGCCCATAGATGGGATCTCCAACGATTGGATGTTTCACGTGAAACAAATGAACCCGTATTTGATGGGTACGACCCGTAAAGGGGGACGCTTCTACGAGTGTCATATTGTATTGGGGAAAGTATTGAAGCGGTTTAATAAAGGTACGAGAAGCTTTGCCGTCAGAATGAACTTTCACAACCATCCGCACTAAGGTGCTTACATCTTCTCTTCTCAATAATGGTTCTTGAATATCCATGGGGTGTTCTAGGTGCCCATGTACCATCGCCAAATAACGTTTGGTTATTTCGCGATCTTCAAACAGCAGCTTTAAAACACGCTCACTCTCTTTGTTACGAGAAGCAAGCACTAAACCGCTTGTCTCTTGGTCGATTCGGTGAGCAACGTTAGCATCTGCTCCAAACGCATGTTTGATTTCATCGCTGAGAGAATAGGGAGTTTTACGACTTTGGGGATGAACCAATACACCGCTTGGTTTGTCATAGACGGCAAAATCAGGGGCAACAAAAGTAGCGGACAAACCTTGTGATAGCGGTTCAAACATAAGAAAGTCAAAATTCCCTTCGATAAATCCCGCTTGGTTACTCATAACAATTCCATTTTGAGACAGTCTTCCTTTGGCAATGAGGCGTTGTGCTTCAGGTTGTCCAAGACCCAACTCATTGATCAAAAACAAAAAAGCTTTTTGACGCGTGGGGGCATAGAGTTTTTTAGTAACGAAGGGCAAAATATATTCCTTTAAAAGCTAAGGTTTGGTAGACTAAATTTACAATAATAGATACGCATTTTAGCATATCAAGGGAGTATATAATATGGTAGATCGTTACAGCAGAGAAGAGATGAAATCCAAGTGGAGCATACAAGCTAAATATCAAGCATGGCTCGATGTTGAAAAAGCGGTTGTGGTTGCATGGAATAGATTGGGATTGATTCCCGATGAAGATGCTGCAAAAATTGTAGCTAATGCAGGATTTAGCGTTGAGCGTATTGATGAGATCGAAGCGATTACGCGTCACGATTTGATCGCGTTTACGACATCTGTTTCTGAGACACTCGGAGAAGAGAGCCGTTGGTTTCATTATGGAATGACGAGTTCGGATACGGTTGATACGGCGGTTGCTTTGCAAATGCGCGATTCGTTAGCACTTATCATTGAAGACGTTAAAATGGTGATGGAGTCGATTAAGCTTCGAGCCATCGAACACAAGATGACATTGGTCGTGGGGCGCTCACACGGTATTCACGGCGAACCTATCACGTTTGGTTTGGTGTTAGCGGTTTGGTACGACGAAATGGCGCGTCATCTCACTAACTTGGAACAAACCATGGAGGTCATTGCCGTCGGTCAAGTCTCCGGAGCGATGGGAAATTTTGCTCATGCACCGTTAGAGCTCGAAGAGTATGCGTGTGAGGCGTTAGGACTTAAACCTGCCCCTGCATCCAACCAAGTCATTCAGCGTGACCGTTATGCCCGTCTCGCATCTACGTTAGCATTGTTAGCAAGCTCTATCGAAAAGTTTGCGGTACAAGTTCGTCATTGGCAGCGTACCGAAGTGTATGAGTGTGAAGAGTATTTTGCTGTGGGACAAAAGGGTTCATCGGCAATGCCTCACAAACGCAATCCGATTTTGACAGAGAACATTACAGGGTTGGCGCGTATGGTTCGCTCGTATGCTGTTCCTGCAATGGAAAACGTCGCGTTATGGCATGAGCGTGATATTTCTCACAGTTCTACGGAGCGCTTTTGGCTTCCGGACAGCTTTGTCACCTCAGATTTCATGCTGCACCGTTTTAACAGTGTTATAGCAAAACTCGTGGTCTATCCTGAAAATATGATGCGTAATCTGAACCTAACGGGTGGTTTGGTTTTCTCTCAGCGTGTACTGCTCGAGCTTCCTCTCAAAGGTGTTAGCCGGGAGGATGCCTACCGTATCGTTCAGCGCAATGCGATGAAAGTATGGGAAGGGTTACAACACGGAAAAAGTGCAACGAATGATAAGGGTGAGAGTCTGTATTTGCAGTATCTCTTAGACGATGAAGAGTTGCGTCAAAGTTTGAGCGAAGAAGCGATTCGTGAATGTTTCAATTTTGATTACTATACAAAAAATGTTGACCGTATTTTTGCGAGAGTTTTTAAGTAGTTTAATATGTTATTTGTTTCGTCATTCCCGCGAAGGCGGAAATCCAGCTTATATGTTTATAAAGAATAAAAGAGATGGATCCCCGGGTCAAGCCCGAGGATGACGGAATATAAATTTGTTATGAACGGAGAGAAATTTTGGCTCACAATTTGCTTAAAATTTATGGTCTAAAAAGAGTCAACACACTATAAGAATTTCTAAAATTTAGAGGGTATAATATACGCTCTAAGAATTGTAAGGAAAATATATGCTAACCATTATCAAACGTAACGGCCGTCGTGAGCCACTCGATATTACCAAAATTCAAAAATATACTTTTGCTGCCGTTGATGGGCTGATCAATGTATCCCAGAGCGAACTCGAAGTGGATGCCCAAATTCAATTTCGTGACGGGATTACGAGCAATGAGATTCAACACACGCTCATCAAAACGGCGGTAGATAAAATCGACATCGATTCTCCTAACTGGACGTTTGTGGCATCACGTCTCTTTTTATATGATTTGTATCACCGTGTGAATGGTTTTACGGGATATGGAAGCCTGCTCGGCTATTTCGAGCGTTGTGAAGCTGAGGGGCGTATTTTGCTGGGGCTAAAAGAGAAATATGATTTGCCCGATTTGGAAAAATACATTGTTCCTGAGCGCGATTTGGAATTCAACTATTTGGGTGTTAAGACCCTCTATGACCGCTATCTTATCAAAGATCGCAATGGTGATCCGATCGAGCTGCCGCAGCATATGTTTATGGCTGTTGCCATGTTCTTGGCGCAAAATGAGTCTGATGCGCAAGGGTGGGCAAAAAAGTTTTATGACATGATGTCCAAATTTGAAGTGATGATGGCGACCCCTACCCTCTCAAATGCACGTACGACACGTCACCAGCTTAGCTCATGCTACATTGGGAGTTCACCGGATAATATCGAGGGGATTTTCGATGCGTACAAAGAGATGGCGTTACTCTCTAAATTTGGCGGCGGTATCGGTTGGGACTGGACGCAAGTCCGTGCAATGGGTTCTTTCATCGACGGGCATAAAAACGCTGCCGGGGGGACCGTTCCCTTTTTGAAAATTACCAATGATATTGCTATCGCCGTCGATCAGCTTGGAACCCGTAAGGGGGCAATCGCCGTCTATCTCGAGCCGTGGCACATGGATGTTAAAGATTTCCTTGATATTAAGAAAAACTCAGGTGAAGAGCGACGACGTGCGCATGACCTGTTCCCTGCTTTGTGGATCAACGATATGTTTATGAAGCGGGTCGTCGAAGACGGTATCTGGACGATGTTTGATCCGTATGATGTCAAAGATTTGAGTGAACTTTACGGCGATGCGTTTGAGAAACGCTATATCGAGCTTGAGCACGATACCAGCGTGATTAAAGAACATACCAAAGCAAAAGATTTGTGGAAAAAAATCCTTACGAGTTATTTTGAATCGGGCAGCCCGTTCTTGTGTTTCAAAGACAGTGCAAACCGTGCCAATCCAAATGACCATTACGGGATTATCCGCAGCTCGAACTTGTGCACCGAGATTTTTCAAAATACTCAACCCAACCACTATTTGATCAAAATCAAATTTGAAGACGGTTCGTTTGTGACGTATGAAGAAGATGAGATGGTCAAAGTGGATAGCGGTATTGAAAAACCGGCAAACAAAGTGACGGCACTCGATTCACTGGGCGGACGACCTATTTATATCGTAGAAAAAGAGAAAGTGGACGGGGCAACAGCAGTATGTAACCTAGCCTCAGTCAACCTCTCTCGTATAAATACCAAAGAAGAGATTGATCGCATTGTCCCTATCGCGATTCGCGCACTTGATAACGTTATTGATTTGAACTTTTACCCGTTGGAAAAAGTAAAACGTACAAACATGCGCAGCCGTGCTATCGGTTTGGGTGTTATGGGTGAAGCGCAGATGCTTGCTGAAAATAAAATCTTATGGGGAACGCAAGAGCACTTCGATAAAATCGATGAAGTGATGGAGGCAGTGAGCTATAATGCGATCAAAGCGTCGTCGGATTTGGCCATTGAGAAAGGGTCGTATGCTGAGTATCAAGGTTCCAAGTGGAGCCGCGGTATTTTGCCGATGGATCATGCAACGGCGGAAGTTCGTAATCTTGTTGATCGCGGCGGATTGTTTGCCTCCAGCTACGATTGGGATGTTCTACGTGAAACCATTAAAAAACAGGGGATGCGTAACGGCTATCTGATGGCCATTGCCCCAACAAGTTCGATTTCGATTCTCACGGGAACGACCCAAACCATTGAACCTATCTATAAGCGCAAGTGGTTTGAAGAAAATCTCTCAGGACTCATCCCCGTCGTCGCTCCGAAGCTCTCTCCGGACACGTGGGGATACTATACCCCTGCGTACGATCTCGATCAGACGATTTTGATCAAAGCAGCGGCTATTCGCCAAAAGTGGATCGATCAGGGACAAAGCCTCAATATCTTTATCACTCTCGATAAAGCCAGCGGTAAATACCTCAACGACATCTATATGCTCGCATGGAAACTGGGTCTCAAATCGACGTATTATCTACGTTCCCAATCTCCGGAAGCCAAGGACGAGACAGCGGATCGCTCTATGGAGTGCGACGGGTGCCAGTAAAGCCCCTAAGTGTTCAAACGCTAACAGCTTTGTTAGCGCGTTTGGACAATGCAAAGCACGGCGAAATCCGTTCCATCACTCCTCTCTCCCCTATTTCCATTTCTATTCGCTTTAGTGTTCAAGACATTGCCCGTGGATATGACTGGATTGATATTGCATTTCGTGTGGAGGGTGTGCGTGATGCGAAGCTTGCGAGTGATAACGTTTTAAAATCACTCGATATGTCTGAGGGGATTACAGTTGAAATAACGGCTAACGCCTGTGCGTTAGCACTCGGCAACTATAACGGGCGTGCGAATGAAGCGCCGTTGTACATTATCGGTGCATCGATGGGGTATGAAGAGTTACCGTTTAGCGGCTAGATCTTCTCCAGCAAACACAAAAAGAACCCATCAATCGTATCGGTGGGTAAAATCCTCACGGCATTTTGAATCCGCTCGTCATATACCTCTTTTCCCCAACGCTGTAGAGGCTTTTGAATATTGTCGAAGGGTAAGATGAGGGGTAAAGTCTTTAATCGGTCTCCATGGCGCTCTAAGAGGTGCTGGAGAGGGCTTTCGTTCTCCTCGGGCGAGAAAGAACAGGTAGAATAGAGAAGTTTTCCCCCCGATTTGAGGGCATCGAATGCGGAGAGGAGCAATCGGCGTTGAAGCTTGGAGGTTTCTTTGACCTTGTGAATACTCCAAAAACTCATTGATTTTGGTTCATGGGTTTTGAAACGTGCTTCGGACGAACATGGGGCGTCTAGGAGGATGCGGTCAAACATCTCAGGACATTTTTTCCCGACACTGCGTCCATCGGTCATATAGGTGTGGGCGTTGGTCACCCCTTGAGATTTGAGATTGTCACACATGCGGAAGAAACGTTCACGTGAGAGCTCTACGGCAGAGAGCCATCCGGTATTCTCCATCATTCCCGCCAGCATCAGCGTTTTGCCTCCGGGAGCGGCAGCGAGATCGAGTATGGTCTCTTCGGGTTGTGGGGCGAGGATTAACGGTGCAATCATGGAGGCTAGGTTTTGGATATAGAGTCTGCCGCCGTAAAACGGATCGGATGAGGTGAGAAGGAGCTTATCGTCGGGGGAGATTCG
>JAUYSQ010000232.1 GCA_030696285.1 Sulfuricurvum sp.
TTAATAACTATGTTATTTCATTGATCTTTTTGATCGAATACGTACTTCGTTTTTGGGTACATAACAGCAATTCTCAAACGATTATTGAACAATATGAGCGTGATCTTTTTCTTCATCGCCCTTTTTCGTTTTCAGGAGCTATGAAAACTATTTTTATCCAAAAAATGGAGTATGTTTTTTCGCCGACCGCCATTATTGATTTATTGGCGATTATGCCGTTTTTCCATGAATTCCGATTATTACGTATTTTTATCCTTTTTCGTGTTTTAAAACTCTTTCGTTATGCCAAAAGCTTGCGCCGCTTAATCTCGATCCTTGCTTCCAAAAAGTTTGAAATCTTTACGCTCATTGTGTTTACAATGATTATGATTATGGTTTCGTCGGTATTGATCTATATGATGGAAGCCAATAACCCTGAGTCCAAAATCAATACCTTGTTTGATGCAATTTATTGGTCGGTTGTGACTATCTTTACGGTGGGATACGGCGATATGGTACCAGTGACTCATGAGGGGCGCAGTGTCGCAATGATGATTATCGTATCCGGTATCGCGGTTATTTCGTTTGCAACATCGATCGTTGTATCAGCATTTACCGAAAAGCTCGATGAAATCAAAGAAGAAAAATTAATTGACAGCGTTAATGCCCTTGATCGAATGTATCTTGTGTGCGGATTTTCGCCATTGGCACATGAAGTGATACGAAAACTCCATAAACGGCATCTTCCTATTTTGGTTCTCGAAAAAGATCCTCAAAAAGTAGTACAAGCTCGAAAAGATGGTTTGTTGGCTTTAGCGTATGATTCGGCATCTTTGCATACATATAACATCCTAAAAATTGATTTCGAACATCAAGTGGAAGCCGTTATCTTACTTCATGACAGTGACGTAGCCAATATTTATGCAGGATTAACGATACGGGAATTGACAAAAACGATTCCTTTGTATTCTATTTTACATCACCCTGAGAATCGTAAAAAATTCTCTCTGGCCGGGATTGATCACATTGTCAATACCCATGAACTTGTTGGAAAAATGAGTAAAATTATTGCGTATCAACCCGTTGCTTTTGAAGTTATTCATGCCTTGCGTTCGGAACAGACATCGACGGTTGTCGATGAAATTATTTTGGATGCAGCGGTGAGTGAGCGTTTTTATAAACTCTTAACGGATCCTCTTTTTTATCAACGTTTTAGTGTCCTGGGCATTTTTAGTACATTGAAACAAGAATTTTATTTTAATCCCAATCCTGAGATTGAAATTCAACCCGGAGATGTGGCGATCGTGATTGCCAATAGAAATTTAATCGATGAGTTCAGAACTAAACTTCACCGCAGAGGAAAACAATGAAACAGCGTTGCGCTGCCATCTTCGGATACAATGAATACTCCAAACAAATTGTCAAACAGTTACAGGGTACGTATCAAAATGTTGGTTTATTTGTCATGAGTGATGCAGAGTTTTTGGAAGCTCAAAACGATGGAATCAACGCTGAAAAATTTGATTTAAGTGATGACTGGGATATGATCGGGGGGCGTTTTGATGTCAATGCGTTGATTGTATTTTGTGCTCTGAATGATGATGCGGAAAATGTTTTTTTGACGATATCCCTTCGAGCAACGTTTGAAAAGCTCTTTATTATTGCGCTGGCGCAAGATAATGAGAGTATGATGAAAATGAAAAGTGCCGGAGCAGACAAAGTGATGCCGATTGTCCAGATTGCGGCGAATGTTATTGCGGATATTTTAGGCAAACCCATCATGACGCATGTGTTGCATGATATCTTGTACGAAGACAGTCCTCTTACTATTATGGAAATGGAGATTAGTGAACATTCTCCTATTAACGGTCAATATTTGCATGATATTCATTTTAAACGTGATTTTGATCTTATTTTGTTGGCGATTGTCGATCAGGAGATGGGAACAACGTTTAGTTTCGCCTCAAAAGGGCATAATCATCATATTGATGCCGGAGATATTTTAGTTCTGATGGGGTATCAAGAGAAACTTAATCGATTAAGAGAATGGAATGATGGGGTGGAGTCATGAGAATAGGGGTCATCGGAGCGGGTAAATGGGGAGAGGCGTTGGCTTTTGCGCTGAGTGAAAAAAACGATGTTATCATCACCTCTCGAACTGTACGTGATTGGGCTAATTTTAAAAGTCTCACTGAAGTACTCTCGTGTGGGTATCTCATCATCACCGTCCCTGCTCAGCAAGTGTCACAATGGTTGGAAGAGAATTTTGTTTTTTCAGGGCAAAAAGTTCTCGTAGCAGCCAAAGGGATAGAGGCATCCTCGGGACGATTTTTAAATGAGATTTATGCGCAGTATATTCCAGAAGAAAACCTTGCTTTTTTATCAGGTCCCTCGTTTGCGTCAGAGGTAATTCGCTCGTTGCCTACTGCATTGGTCATTAACTCGCGCTCATCCAAAACGGCTA
>JAUYSQ010000233.1 GCA_030696285.1 Sulfuricurvum sp.
AGTTTTTTATGAATAATTATCGATTGATGAGAGATAATCATCCCTTGATACATATCGTTCCAGGTCAGAGTATGAGGGACAGTAAGGGTATTGACAATTTGATACTGATTATTCACTAAAGCAGTTTCCCCATAATAAACATCATATTTTCCTGATTTGTATATTTGTTCAATTACATCATTGGAATAAATTCTGTCCCCTGCATTAATAAACCATAAATGAGTATCATTTGAAGATAATGAAATTCCTTTATTCATTGCATCATAAATTCCAGTATCTGATTCACTGATCCAGTAATCTATTTTATCCTCATATTTTTTGACAATTTCTAAAGTAGTATCTGTACTTTTTCCATCGATAATAATATATTCTACATTATCGTATGTTTGATTTAAAATACTTAAAATAGTTTCTTCAAGATACTTTTCACCATTATAAACTACAGTGATAATAGAAATAAGAGGTTTTTTATCATCTGACTTTTTACAATATCCTTTCGTTCGTAAGCCACCTATTGATTTCAGAGTATTTGTTTCTGAAATCTCAGATGGTTTGATTGCTGTGAGAAGACGAGTGGTACTAAAACGATGATCTAAACAAATTGCGTCAGTCATTTTTACCCTTTTTAACACTTCTTGCTTGGTAGGTAGCGAAAGTTATTAAAATCATTCTACGTATAAATTGTGGAAGAAATGCTAATAAGACTAATATATAACTTTTGTATTGCATTCTATCAAACCTTAGAATCTCACGCATCTCTTTCAAAGACGAGCGTTTCTCACCACATTTCATGGCTTCTTTGAGTCGCATTTTATGCCAGAGAGCAATGTAGCGTTTGAGAGAAAGGTCATTTACATGGCAGTGATCGATCAGTTTTCGTAATTCCATCCCCACTAAATCAATATCATCAGGTTTTTTCCAAGGATTCATCATTTCAGATAATGTGTAAAAGTGGTAGATGGCAGTGACGGTTTTACTGTAAGCAATAGGATATTTGCATGCAAGTCTCGCCCATGTCAGTAGATCTTCTCCCATTGGGATTCCGACAGGAAATCCGCCGATATTCTCTAGTGCAGATTTACGAACGACTACGGCACTCGTCCAGATAGGAGGTGCGGTTCGAGCGGCTGCATCGAAATAATTGATCAAAATACCACGTTCTCCACCAACTTTTAAGAGCTCAGTGTTCACGGGAAATCGCTCATTTGTATTTGAATCGACTATTTTGTAATTTGTAGCAAAAACATGGCACTCTGAAAAATCATTTTCCAAATCTTTTATCGTTTCTAAATAATTGGGTAACCATTCATCATCGGCATCTAGAAAAGCAATCAGATCATAACGCGCTTCAGCTATTCCACGATTGCGGGCGGCAGATACACCAGCATTTTTTTGTTGGATGATACGGATACGAGCATCATCAAAAGATCGAACGATGGAGAGGCTATTATCGGTCGATCCATCATCCACGATCACAATTTCGTAATCTTGATACGTTTGGGAGAGTATAGAACGGAGGGTTCGTTCCACATATTGTTCTTTATTAT
>JAUYSQ010000242.1 GCA_030696285.1 Sulfuricurvum sp.
GATTAAGGCACATAATTTGGCAATTTTTCAAAAATCCGTTATTAATTCGATCAAACAAGATGAAAGCCTCGTCGCTCTGCGTTGGGCGCAATTTCAAAACTATATTTCTAAAATCGACTTTATCAAAACCGTCAAAGAAGAAAAATACCAAGATAGTTTTCTTAAATATTTTTTTGAAAAGTGTAGCACTTATGGTATTTATAAATTTTATTTCAAGTTGAGAAAGTATGAGTGAAATATTAATTTATCAAAACGAAAGCGGAGAGATAAAAGTCGATGTGCGGTTTGAAGAAAAAAGTATTTGGCTTTCTCAGTCTCAGCTGTGTGATGTCTTTGGCAAGTCCAAAGCGACGATTAGTGAGCATATTTCCAATATTTTCGATGAGGGTGAATTAGATTATATATCAACTGTTCGGAAATTCCGAACAGTTCGAATCGAAGGTGAGCGAGAAGTCGCAAGAGAGATTGATTTTTACAATCTTGATATGATTATCGCCATCGGTTTTCGGGTGAAATCTCCTCAGGGGACGAAGTTTAGAATCTGGGCAACCAAAAGGCTCAACGACTATATCACCAAAGGCTTTGTCCTCAATGACGAGCGGTTCAAAAACGGCACCAATATGAGTTATTTTGATGAGCTTCAAAAACGACTCCGTGACATACGAATATCGGAACGGTTCTTTTACCAAAAAATCAAAGATATTTACATGACAAGTATCGATTATGATCCGAAAAATGAAAAAACGATAGAGTTTTTCAAAATTGTACAAAACAAACTTCTCTGGGCTATCTCCTCTCAAACAGCTGCTGAGCTTGTCCATAATAGAGTGGATATGAGTTTACCTTTGATGGGGATGCAATCTTTTGACAAGACGAGCAAAAATATCGCTAAAAAAGATGTCAGTATCGCCAAAAATTATCTCAATAAAGAGGAAATTAAATTATTGGGGCTTTTGGTCGAGCAATATCTTGCATTTGCCGAGACAATGGCAAGTCAGCGAAAACCCATGCGTATGAACGATTGGATTGAGCGCTTGGATGCTATTTTATCCATCAATGGGAGAGAATTGCTAAGTCACAAAGGTAAAATTGCCCACGATATGGCAGTAAAAAAATCAGAAATTGAGTATGAAAAATACAAACAAAATCTTCAAGAAATCGAAAAACAGTTGAGTTTAAAAGAGCTAGAACAAGATATAAAAAAATTGATGTAATGGCATGGAAAGACGAAAAAACAGGGACAGGCTGAATTAAAATTTTCGCCAATTTTATCTCGTCTATCCAATTAGTGCGACACTGTCGCACCAATTGGGATGGTCACATATCGTAGAGCTTGACGAATTTACACTTATTCAACCACCCCCGACAAAATCAAGAAGCTCTATGGTGTCGCCATCGTTCAATACAGCACT
>JAUYSQ010000240.1 GCA_030696285.1 Sulfuricurvum sp.
CTGATCTCAATATAACAGTAACGGCGCAAACGGAAGGAAACACCACCACCAAAAATTATAATACACTCTGTTATGCAAATCCCACAAATTACACCATCAAGTACACGGCTCCAACTATCTATCCATCAGTCAATCTTACTAAACTGAACTACTTTGAAACCAATACATCATCGACAGGCAATGTATCGACAACCGTTACTTCATTTTCTCTGAATAATTTATCTGAATCGATTTTTGGAAGCGACACAAACGGTTCGGCAAAACTCAGCGTCAAAATCAACTTTGACCGCAATGAAACCAAACCTGTCAATCCATTTGATCTGAATATTTCATCTGTTATTGTGACCGATACCGATAGTGTTGATGGAAACGATACTACCGTCGGAAATGCCACTTTCGTTTATGGTCGTATCCACGCGTATGACATTCAAACACGTCAAACCTCAGCACCAAATCCAATAGAGATCGAAATTTATGGCAAAAGCAGCACTAATACTTTTTTAAATAACAAACCGCAAAATGTGTTGTATTGGTATCGCAATAGTGATCATGATCTCTTATCAGAAGGGAATATTATAAAAGGAGGGTTTAACGCAGGCGAGAATAATAACAGTATTGTTCCTTCCTCTACGATTACCAATGGGATTCAGAATGTCACTGTTACTGCTTCTAGAAATGAAACCGTTCATCTCGATATCAGCCCATGGCTATGGTATACTCTAAAGTCTTCAGAAATATATAATTATGATACTAATTGCACCCAGCATCCCTGTTTTCAATACCAATACATAAATTCTCTTACGGAAACAGATACCTTATCCACACCGTCTAAAGGGGTCAACAGCGGCACATTCAGCGGAAGCGATTTTGAGATCAGTACGCCAAAAAACACAACAAAAAAGGGAATTAAAGTTTTCCGATGAGAAAAGGGCTTACGTTAATCGAACTTATCCTCTCGATGGTAATCATCGGAATTGTTTTTACCGTTATTCCTCGGCTCATTATGTCGATGAATCAAAGCACGCAAGTGACACTCAAAGAGGAAGCGATGTTTAATGCCGTCGCCGTTATGGGAGCGATCATCAATCTGCCGTGGGATGAAAACAATACAAAAAATGATCAGATTTTACACGTATATTCTACTGAAAACACTTACGGAAACTATTACGACTGTAATACTACAAATAATCCTCAATACTATCGTAGCGGCGGATTTATCGGAAGCCGAAATTGTCGACCTGCGAGTGATGACGTGAATCTAACTGCTTCATCGATAGGGATGGAGTTAGATGCAGGAAATTCAGTGTATAACGACATCGACGACTACACGATAGAAATAAATGCGACCAATGATTGTGCAAAAAGTGCAGGAAAAAGTCTTTACAGTATCAAACCTATTATTGTGTATTCAAAAGACCCAAATCCCAATATATTACTCCTGAAATTAGGCGGGGATGAAGACAATATTACCTCAGGTGCAAGTAATACCAAACGTATTATTGTCAAAGTAGGTTATCATAGTGACAATAAAAAAGGAAATAGTAGCTGTATCACTGCTCTCGAATACCACTCTTTCAATCTCGGCAATACTCAAATCAACTCGAGGAATTGGTAATGCGTCGCGGTTATACCCTGATTGAGATCATTATCACCATTGCTATCACGGGAATTCTCTCGATCGGGATGTTCAAAGCATTCGAAGCAATTACTACCCGATCTGAAAAAGCCAAAATCCTCAGTATTCTCTCTATCGATAGCCAAAGTACCCTTGATCAAATCAGTATATTACTATACAACCGTGCACCAATGAGCGTACAAGGGTGTACCGATAATACAAGTGCTTCGTGTGTTCCTCTTGATCAAGCAACAAACGCAACGATTCTGCAATGGTACGGAACGGCCAGCGAAAGTTATCAAAAGGGTAATTACAGTGGGTTTATAGATATGAATCGATCGATCAATCCAAATCTTTACACGCCATATAGTGACTTCACTCAGATCAAGACAACACAAGTAGATAAATGGGGAAGTTTTAACTGGAGTAATAATGACGTTGCATTGGTATTTGCTGGAGCATTTGAAGACGGTGAGCGGATAGAACCTTATAAAATCACAATGACCACTAATGATACAATTATTTTTTCCGATTCATTGGACAAACCATCGAAAATTTACGAAAAATACTATCTCGTCGATTCGGCGTACGCTGTGACACGGCGTAAAGATGCGAAAAATCTTTGTGGAACCAAAATAGACAATTTCAAAGATGACAATGATTTATTGCTTTTTTACAACTACCGTCCATGGAATAGTCAAACATTTTGCGATGGGAATGTAAGCTTATTGGCTCGAAACGTCAACGCCTTTGCCGCCCATCAGATCAACGGAACGATCCGTCTTGGAATCGACATGAACAGCTCTGTGGGAAATAGCAAAATCAATCCTGTCCGTTTATCCAAGCAAAAGGTAGTCTTCTGATGCGTCATGCTTTTGGTCTTCCTCAAGTGCTCCTCATTATCCTCTTTATCGGAGGAATTGTCACCGTTACGATACGCTATGCAAGCCTAGGGGCAAAACATTATGCCGACAGCTATACCCGTGAGCAGGCAGAGCTGTTTATGCAAAGTGCGACGGAAGCAGCACTGCTACAAATCAGCGGCAACAGTCGATTATCAGCATCCGAATGTAGGAATGAATTCCAAATCATCTCCTCGGATCAGCGTTTCAAAGCAGAAATCAATGTCACGGCATACTATCTCTTTGAAGGGAAAGACAATAACGGATTACCGTGGAACTGTGATCGTAATGTCTCCATCGAAACCCCGGAATCTCACGGGATGATCGATATGACTGTCCTCGTCGAATCCAATAATTCAAATCCAAGAATTCTCCATCCGGTACGACTAGAGCGAAGGAGCCTGCAACGCCCATGAAAAAACATGCTTTTTCACTTATCGAACTCATCTTTGTCATCGTCCTGATCGGTGTACTGAGCGGTATCGGTTTTTATATGAGTCAACCCGACACTACAAAACAAGAGGCTCAATACACCCTGCTAAAACTCAAAGAGGCACGCTATCGAGCAATCGGGTATGATGCTCTTGATTCAGCCGGCTGTGTCATCCTGACAAAAGATGCTCTAAGCAAAGCATCAGACAATAATGATTCGATGCATCGCGAAATCAAATCAGATGATCTGCTGATTACACCTTCATTGAATATAGATAAAATCATCTGTTTTGATTCTATTGGACGTCCTCATGATGGTAATGACGTCACATTATCATCACTATTACGAACAAATCTTGATATAACGTTTAAAAATGATGATAAAAACACCACAATTCGCCTTTTTCCGCAAACGGGTTATGCTATAATCCAATGTAAAAATTAATTATATTTTTACATTTTGCCAATATAACAAAAATAAATATAACAAGTGGGCCAATGGAATCTCCGACACTCCTTTTACTGGAACATGACCGACTCCAAACCTACAAAGAGGGAGTATTGACCGAGAGTTCCGCCTCTGAACTCAAAACCATCACCTCGGGTGCACTCATCCCCCTAAGTCTATTGGATATTCATACAATCAAACTTTCCGATCGCTTAAGCGATGAGGATATGCGGATTCAAGTTGAAATTCGGATGTTTGAAGAGGGCAATCTCAACAGTGACGAAGAATACACGATCGACTTTATCCGTCATAGTATCAGTAATGATAGCGATGCTCTCGTCGAAGCCTTTGCCCTCTCCCACACCAAAGCAAACGATTATTTTCAAGAGGTACTTTCTAAAACATCCACAATCGATCGTATTATTCCCGGATTTATGGTCTATTCTGCTCTCTATCCTGCACTCTCTCCCAAAAATGATCTCTTTATCTATTGGGGTGAGGAGGAAGCCTACGCCGCTATCTACCAAGAGGGGCGTTATATCGCTCATCGCAGTATTGAAACTCTTACCTCGATCGCAGTTGAAACAGGATTTGAGCTCTCAAAACTCAAACAAATTCTCCAAACCAAAGGGGTGATCGAGGAAAACTACCTTCCCGAAGAGCTCAATAAATTCATCCTCATCCAAGAACGTATCGCCAAAAATATTGAACGTATTGTCCACACCATCAACCATAAACGGGGACTCTTCGGTCTCAGCGGTATCGATAACTGCTACCTCGATTTTGAGGGAAAAACGATTGTGGGACTCGAAAATGTTTTCAACGCCTACGGTATTAGTGACCTGACACTTTTACCGCTGGAACGTGAGGAATCAGCTCCACATGACATCCACCGTGTGTTGTGTGCCGAATATTTTGCTACAAGCGACACCCGCTTTAACCTATCTCCCTACTCACGCAAAGCACCATGGTATACCAGAGAGAGCGGAAAATTTCTCTCCATCGTCGGGGGAGCATTACTGATTATGCTCATAGCATCCGGCACTGTCGGTTGGATGAGTGCAAATGAACAAGCGCGCACGGAAGAGCTGACCGCACAGCTGGAAACATTAAAAAAAGAGACGGCACAACTCTCAGAAATATTGAAAAAAAACACGACTCAGCTTAAAGAACAGCAGGGTAAAAATCATACTATTCGAGAAGATATTGCCCTCTATCATGGAGCGGAAGAGACAGCATTACTAATCGATGATATTCATTTTCAGCGGCAACATTTTCTGACTGATACAACCGCTGAACTGGGCAAATATCGGCTTGGGGCACAGATGATTGAACAAAACAGCTCGAAAGAGATGAATATTCATGTTGTTGCCGATTATCGCAAACGTGATGATATCGCTAAACTCATGAGCGGTCTGTACGAGCGCGGATACCAGAATGTCGAAACACATGAGATCAAACTGGACAACAACAACACAACCTACAACAGTCTCGTGAAGGTGACGCGATGAGCAATTTAGAAGCGCAACTTGACAATCTGGACGAACAACTCTTAGCCTATGAGCCTAAACAACGTTGGCTGATCTCTATCGGAAGCGCACTCGGGATTTTAGTGATGGGATGGATGTTTTATCTCTCCGATGCGGTAGATGAACTGAGGGTGCTTGAAGAACAAAACAGCGCGTTAGTGCAGCAAATTTCTGAGAATTCTCCCGATGCATATCACGTCAAAATTATGGCATCAGTGCAGTCTCTCGACAAAGAAAAAATGCGTACGGCGGAGCTCGATAGTGAAAAAAAAGCCCTCATTGAGCAAATAACTGCTTCCAAGGGGCTCTTTTTCAATAATCGCCACTATGCCAAAATGCTCGATTTACTACTGGAACGTTCTGTACGATCGGGACTTAAAATTGAGTTGATGGAATCGGTTGATACCGACAAGCCTTTTTTTGGTAAAGTCAAGCAGTTCAAAAAACTCACGATCAGTGGAATCGGAAATTTCCCTGCGGTCGCTGATTTTCTCACTTTTATCGAATCGCAAAATGCGTTGGTTCAGATAGAGAGTATCCGTATTGAATCGGATGAAGCCAAGCCTCGTTTCGAAGCGGTCATCCTCTATATGGGGGTTGCATTATGAAAAAACCAATAATATGGATTATTTTATGCTTATGTTTCTCACACTTAGCAGACGCACAGATGTACGACCCATTTCGTAAAACCGCCAAACCAAAATTAGTTTTAGTATCGGGGCTTAAGCCTCCCCCGCCGATGATGATGGCACCTGTGCCACCGGTAATTTCGCCGACAGTTGTAAGTGCCGTGATGAATAATAAAGCGTTTATCAACGGTGCGTGGTATCGTGTCGGTGATCGGGTTAATGATTACGAAGTCACCTATGTCCAAAATAATTTTGTCGGTCTTAAAAGCGCCAATCGCCTCACCATGATTGCCGTAGGCTCAACACGGCGTGTACTCACTAGCAAGGAAATTCCATGAAAAAAATTATCGTATTTTTGCTGTTAACCCTCTCATTTCTCCGCGCAGATGAGTGCGACACCAAACGCTTCACCCTCAATGCCCATCAGAGTCAAAATTCAGGGTTAACGCTATTGGATCTCCTGCGCGATGTGACTCAAACGTGTCATATCAGTGTTGTATTTGATGACAATCAAGCCAAAAGAGAGCTCTCCAAACCTCTTGATATGATCAATATTGAAGACTATCGAGTGGATGAGCTTTTTGCCTTTATTTTCGATGATCACAATCTTTTTTATACGTACGATAAAGAGAAAAAAGTAGTGCGCGTCGCCTACACAAAAACGGTTAATTTTAATGTTGATTATATCAATATGAACCTCCTATCAACGACCTCTTCCAAATCAATCACGGTAGGAGCAGGAGAATCAACAACAGGTACGGCGGGTACAACGGGAGCAACAAGTACTACGGGGACGACGGGAGCTACGGGATCAACAGGGGGAGGTTCCAACAGTGACTTCACCAATATCCGTGCTGTCTCGACGTTTACATTCTGGGATCAGCTTCGTAACCATGTGCAACAAATTCTCCAAGCTGGAGATGAGCATAATGGAACCCTTAATCAGACTCTCGTCAACCGTGATGCAGCTGTCGTCAGCGTCACAGGGACAACACGCCAAATTAACGCCGTCAAAACCTATCTTGATAAGCTCGAATCACGCATGCATTCTCAAGTAATGATTGATGCCTATCTCATCGAACTCACCTACAACGATTACAGCTCTATGGGTGTCAATTGGAGCAAGTTTGATCTTGCTTTGAACGGTAGCTACAGCAACTATTCCAATAGTCTCAATAATTTAGCACCTTTGGGACAAAGTGGTCCTGTCTATTCATTTGGGGTAAATTTCGACCCTACCGGGCTTATTAATTTTCTAAAAACCTATGGGGATGTTGAAGTCCTCTCCAATCCAAAAGTATTGACATTGAGCAATCAGCCTGCCGTTATCAATGTGGGTCAGCAGCTCAACTACCTCTATGCCAGTGGTGCTCTTACAACGACGACGACAGGAGCCCCAGCTTCGTCAACCATCACCACGTTGGGTTCGATATTCGTTGGGCTCACCCTCAATATTATCCCTGAAGTAACCGATGATGGCTATATCGTTATGAGAATCAATCCTGTCACAAGTGAACTGATAAATGCCTCCGATATAGGAACCTCCGTATCATCAGCAACAACGGCAACCACGAATCGAACTATGCCCCCCGATACTCGCGTCAAGCAAATGACCTCTATCGTAAAAGTCAAAGATAAGCAAAAAGTACTCATCGGAGGACTCATTGAAAAAACAACAACGAAAAATGACACTAAAGTTCCTCTTATCGGGGATATACCTTTTCTGGGACGACTCTTTCACAATACCGAAAATATTGTTAAAAAAAGTGAACTTTTCATATTGATAACCCCTACTCTTATTAAAAAAGATATTTTCCCCACCATTGATGATGCTTATATGAAAAAGTTGAACTAATATGTCCCAATGGCTAAAAGCAGCAGAAAAATTTGAAGAGCGCAGAGAAAGTCGCGATTATTTTGAGGTGCAAGCGTCCCTTGGTGCAATTGAAAAAATCAAAACTTCCCTCTCAGGGACATTTCGCCAACTTATTTTTCTCCTGGGAGAGCCGGGAAGCGGTAAGAGTTTTTTGCTCCATCATCTCAAAGAAATCTGGAAAAATGATCGCGATATTTTACTGATTGAAACCCCTTTTATAACCCCTATGGATCTGTTAAAAAAACTTCTGGAACATAAAGGGATTGAGTGCAAAGGGGACGATATCGAACAATTTCGCATCCAAGCAACCGAACTTTATGGCTCAAGTGACCACCTGATTATGATCGATGAAGCGCAACTACTGAGTACAGAAATGAGAGAATTCATCCGAATACTCAGTGACTCAAAATCATTTTGGTTTATTTTGGCAATGCACCGTAGTGAGGGGGAATCGATCTTACGAGCTCCCCATTTCAAAAGCCGGCCTCATCGGATTATCGATCTCTCAGCGCTCAATCCGATAGAGTGCAAAAGCTATCTTCATCGTGAATTGACGCATGTCGGGTTTTCGGATATTATCGATGAGCTCAAACCTAAACTCATTCTCCAAGCGCATCAGATTAGTCAAGGAAATTTTCGTAATTTCAAAAAAATTTTTTATCATCTATTTCATCTTCTTCATTACACTAACACCCACAATAAAACAAAATACTTGCGCCCTACCTCGTGTACGATCACGATGGCAGCAATGAGTGCGGAGTTGATTCATGATTGATAACTTCGATCGTCTCGTAGAGCGATGTACTGCAAAACGTCGCCGACTCATGATTCGCCGCTCACTGCTTATCGTGAGTTCGATCCTTTTCATCATTAGCATAATCGCCGGATATTCGACCTGGTCATCATCACCTGTTACGCCAGTTATTCCACAACCGGCTATCATATCTCCCGTAAAATTGCCCGTCGTCACATCGCAAGCGGCCCCTACAACGGTGACAAGTAATCAACAACCCATTATTACACCGCAACAGATCCCACTAAAACACAATTCCGATCATATCAACCCCTCCCTCTCTAATAGAGTTTCTTCTCCAAATATGCCCCTTAATGCCTCTACCGAACCAGTATCACCCTTAGTGTCCCCTACTAAAGCAACGATCCATAACAGCGACCCTTCTGAACCTATTTTTAATGTTAGCAGCCAACCAAAAACAACTCCGCTGGATCCGCTTAGTACATTTGATAAAAATCCAAAATATGAAACGGCAGTTGCAGTAGCACGTGATTATTATGGGAAAAATAATTTTGTCGAAGCAGCAGTTTGGGCAAAAAAAGCCAATCAAATGAACCGTGAGCAAGAAGAAGCATGGCTGTTATATGCCCAAGCATATTGGGCTCAAGGACGTAAAAAAGAGGCTATTGGTGTTTTAGAACTCTACATGAATTACAAAGATTCCAAAGCGGCATCCGAACTGTACCGCACATGGAAACTCAGCAGCCCAAACTAAGGAGAAGAGAATGATTCGTCAACAGGTTCGATTGGGAGATTTGCTTATTTCTGATGGTCTCATCACCCAAGAACAGCTCGAATATGCCCTTCAGGAGCAAAAAAACTCTGGCTTTTCCAAAAAACTCGGCGAAGTACTCGTCGATGAGGGGTTGGTATCCCACAAAGAGATAGCGCTGTTGCTCTCCAAGCAGCTCAAAATTGATTTTGTTGACCTTTTTGGAGAAAAGATCGATTTTAATGCTCTTTCTAAATTTTCCATACCTCTACTCACTGCAGCCAAAGCAATCCCTTTCAAAGAGGATGAGGATTACGTCTATGTTGCCACCTCCGATCCTCTCAATTTTGATGCTCTCGAAGTACTGGAGCGCAACATCGCAACCAAACCTCTAAAAATCTATTTATCCCTCAGCGAAGACATCAACCATATTTTCCAGCGTCTTGAGATCATCAAAAAAACCCAAACCATTGCCGCTGACGTAAAAAAGGAGATTAATAACGAGGGGACCAAAGGAAGCGATAGCGATGCAAGTGCTGTTATGCAGCTTATCAGCCTCATTATCAAGGATGCCGTATTGCGTCGCGCTAGCGACCTGCACATCGAACCCGAGCTACGTTCCATGTCGGTACGAACTCGTGTAGACGGTATTTTACAAGAGACATTTGTATTTGATTTAGATATCTATACCGCTTTGAATTCACGGATCAAACTGCTGGGAAATCTCGACATCTCTGAGCGGCGTAAAGCGCAAGATGGGCGTTTTAGCCTCGATGTGGCAGGGGGGAAATACGATTTTCGTCTCTCCACTACTCCGACGCTCTTTGGTGAATCGATCGTTATGAGGATTTTGGATCAGCAAAAAATCCTCCTCAAACTCCATGAACTTGGATTTGAAGGGCGAAATTTAGAGAAATTTAATGAAATAATTCATGCTCCCTTTGGGATTGTCCTCATTACGGGGCCTACTGGAAGCGGTAAAACCACTACCCTCTATGCTGCCCTCAATGAAGTCAAAAGCATCGAAAATAAAGTCTTGACGATCGAAGATCCGATCGAATATCAGCTCCCTCTTGTTCAGCAGGTACAGGTCAATGAGCGGGTCGGATTTGGATTTTTAGAAGCACTTAAGTCTTTTTTACGCCAAGATCCCGACATCATCCTCGTCGGAGAGATTCGTGATTTTGAAACACTCAACTCCGCGGCACAAGCATCCCTCACCGGTCACCTCGTATTCTCTACACTCCACACCAATGATGCTCCCAGTGCGATTGGACGGATGGTGCAGATGGGGCTTCAAAGCTATTTAATCGCCGATTCACTCGTAGGGATTGTCGCCCAAAGACTGGTACGTAAAATCTGTTCCGAATGTAAAAGTGAAATCAAACCGCATAAAAATCTATTACGTCGAGTCGATCGCTGGATAAATGAGGATACCAAATTTTACGCCGGAAAAGGGTGTCCAAAATGTTCCAATACCGGATATTCCGGGCGATTACTGATCTCTGAAATTTTGATTGTTACTGAAGCTATCGCCAAAATGGTCTCCAATGAATCATCCAAATACGATATTTCCCGCTATGCACAAGAGAATGAAGGATTTGAACCGATGATTATCGATGGGTTGAGCAAAGTTCTGCGAGGAATCACAACACTCGAAGAAGTTCTCCGTGTCACCAAGGATACGTAGGTGAAATTCTTCCGTGTACGGTATAAACAAGGCTCACGCCGCTTTGCTCTTATTCTTGAAGCTGCTCACAAAGCTGAAGCCATCAAAAAATTCAGAGATAAAGCAGTTGGCGTTCCGCTGAATATTACGGAAGTTTCCGAACCTTTCAGTATGAAAATCAATCGCTTTAAAAAACGTTTTTCGAGCCCTATCAAAAATCGCCGTCTCAAAGATGAACACTATATCGCTTTTCTCGATCAACTCTCTACAATGCTCGATGCGGGGATGCCACTCAATACCTGCTTAGCAGATAGTATCAGCGATACTCCTGATCCGATGATACGTGCTATTTTTACCGAAGTGTTACGTGATATCGAAAGCGGGTTGAGTCTCAGTCGCTCGGTCGTAAATTATCAACGTCAGTTGGGAACTCTCTCACTCTCGATGTTTGAACTGGGAGAGCAAACCGGAACGCTCAGCAATGCGATTACCAAACTCTCTACAATCTTACAGCAAATTTACGATAATCGCCAAAAACTCAAAAAAGCGACCCGCTATCCTCTCTTTATTATCGTAGCCATGAGTATCGCCTTTACGGTAGTTATCACCTTTGTTGTTCCCCAATTTCAATCCTTTTTCGAGCAATCAGGAATGGAACTTCCCTTCCCAACCAAACTACTCTTATGGACAGAACATGCTATTCGTACGTATGGACCCTATATTGTGACCGGTGCAATCATATTATCGGTCTCTTTTAGTATGGCATATGCTCGAAATCTTGCACTCAGACTCAAGACCGACCAATATTTTCTTCGGATTTACATTGTCGGAAAAGTAACCTATTACGCCATGATCGGGCGTTTTATTTATCTGTTCAACATTCTCACCGATGCCGGAATTCCCATGATAGATGCATTAGAAATTGCAATGGGGGTCGTCGATAACAGTTATATTAAACAAGAACTTCGGAAAATTCCCGTAGCGATCGAAGACGGGCGTTCACTGGCACAAGGATTCAACGAAAGCGGTCAATTTGAGGGGATGGTACTGCAAATGATTAAAGCGGGAGAGAGTAGCGGATCGTTGGGAACAATGCTGGGTAAAGTGAATCGGGTGTATAATAATCGCTATGATTATATTGTCGATAATGTTGCTGCCTTAATCGAGCCGATTCTGATTGCTGCTATTGCCGGATTTGTACTGGTATTGGCGCTCGGAATCTTTTTGCCGATGTGGTCAATGGTCGATATTGCAGGATAACCAATGGAGCTTGAAACCGGAACGATTAGTGTCGCAATTATAAGCACGATTATCCTCGCCTTCGGGTTGTGGATAATTCATAAAATTACAGATATTTAGATCTGTTCTTCGATCTTTTCAATAATATGTATCGCCCCATTCGGCGCTATCAGCTTTTCTAACACTTCACTTTTAGCTTGAATATCACTCTCTATCGCTGCTTTGAGCTTTTCAGCCAGCCCCTCATCTTGACGCTCACACCATCCTGCATTATGATCGATCACATAACGGGCATTATGGTACTGATGATCCGCAGCTGCGCTGGGATAGGGGATATAAAATGCCGGAACACGCGCAGCACATAATTCCCATAGCGTACTCGCCCCTGAACGGCTTACCGCAAAGTCACTTCGTGTGATAAGCTCGCTAATACGGTTGGTAAATCCATACACCTCGGCATCGATTCCTAACATATGATAGGCATGGCGAACCCGTTCTTCCTCTTTGGCACCACATTGATGAATGATGCTGATCCTTTTTTCCTCGAGCCACGGTGCAATTTCCAGAGCCAAATCGTTGATAAACTTCGCCCCCTGAGAACCGCCCAAAAAAATCACTGTTTGTACTCTGTAACGGGTACGGCCGTTTTGAAAATAGATGTCACCGACAGGATAATCGCAATGAGCATCCCCCTCTACGTACGAGCTATAAAATCCCGCACTGTAAGGACGCAATAGACTATTGAGCTTTCCCGTCACCGCATTTTGTTCATGTATATACAGAGGAACACGCAAGCTTAATGACGCGATCGCTGCAGGAGCTGCTGAAAAGCCTCCGACACTCACGACCGCATCGGCACCAAATGTGCGAATAATATCCCGCGATGAAAGTACCGCTTTAAAGATTTTCCATAACGCAACTATTTTTCCAAGCCCTTTTTTATTGACAACACCCGTCGTCTCTAAAAAATGGGTCTCCTCAAAAAGGGTACTGTTTCCAAACCATTGACGATCTTGTCCCGAGGTTGAACCGATAAAGAGTACTTTATGCCCACGAACACGCGCCGCTTGGGCAAGGGATAAAGCAATAACCAGATGCCCTCCCGTGCCGCCGCCGGTAAAAATAATATTCATATTGTTTCTCCCTCGTGCTCGTCATCCTCGTGCTTGACACGGGGATCCATCTCCAAAAAGCACCCTTGATTTAAAAGCTGGATTCCCGCCTTCGCGGGAATGACGGTATTCATTTTTTATCACCTGATTGATATTTTATTTTCCTAGAAATCATCAATACCATCCCAATCCCAATACTTGATGCCAACATCGATGAGCCTCCATAGCTCAAAAAGGGGACCGAAATTCCTTTGATAGGGGTAAGCCCGCTAATCCCGTACGCATTGATCATAAACGCGAACGTAATGAGAAGCCCCACTCCCAAGCTGAAAAGATAATCAATATCGTCCAGTGAGCGGTTGGCTATTTTAAAAAGGCGGTGCAAAATGGCAATAAAAAGGAGAGTGACTACAAGCACCCCAATAAATCCGAACTCCTCAGCAATCCCTGCAAGGACAAAGTCGGTGTGCACTTCACTCAAAAATCCAAGCTTAAAGGTTCCGTTTCCCAAACCTGTTCCCCAAATCCCTCCATTATGGATAGCATTCATAGAGTGACCGATTTGATACGCTTCTTCACCGTTTGCAATCCGTAAATGCTGTGCGATCGATTCGGGGAAAAAAGCAAGGATCGTACTTTGTGCCGATGCCCACCACGAGAGAATACGATCGATCCGATGCGGTGCCATCGCAATAAAGAGGAGAAAAAATCCTACTGCACCCATAATAAGACTGAAGAAAAAACGAAAACTGCTCCCCGCGAAAAAGAGCATAAAAGCCAGAGTAAGGGAGAGCACAACAACTTGCCCCAAATCGTTTTGAACAATCGCAATCAAAAACATGACCACAACAAACAGTGCCGCATACGGTGAAAAACGTTTAAACTCTTCGATTATCCCCATACCTCCGTGATGCCCCAGTTTCCGCGAAAAACTCCATGCAAGAAAATAGACAAATCCGATTTTAAAAAACTCTACCGGAGCAAGCGAAAAACCGACAATTTTGATCCACCGTTTTGCCCCGCCAACTTCACTTACTAAAAAAGATGGAAGAAACGGCATGAGAACCATAAGAACAATACCACCCCAAAAAAGGGTTAATCCCAAGCGGTGAAGCCATTTATCAGGATCGAGCTGGGCTATCATCCACATCAATAAAATCGACAGTGTAGCGATCAATAATTCGCGCATCACGAAGTGGAAATTATTGTATTCAAAAAGAATAACCGTATACGCAGAAAGGGTATACGAACAAATAATCCCTATCGTAATCAGGGCGGTTGTTAAAAGAAATAGTTTTTTATCGGGCATTTGTTTTTACTTGTAGTGTATAATTTTGTAATAGTATATCGAGCGCGCGTTAAAGAGTCGATAAAACGAAATCGGAATGATTTTTGCTTGATAGTAATAAATCTAAAAATCTACCTCATTAAGAGGTTGGTTTTAGTACCTGAGCGGCTAGCATAGCTAAAGGAATGAATTCCTTTGGCGTTCAAATAAGGATACCAAGATGGGGCTAAATATATCGCGGGCGCACAATCTTATGCAAGAAGCGATGGATTATCGTGCTGCGCGTCAGGATATGATTGCTAGCAATATCGCGAATGTTGATACCCCAAATTATCGTCCTCGTGACATCCGTTTTGAAGAAGCCTTAGCACAAAAAAGTGCAGAACTCTATGGCGCTAAAAGCAATTCACTTCAAATGACGCAAACAAGCGGTGCCCATTTAAGTGGTTTTAGCGCTTCAAGCGAGACCAAAGCAACCACCTTTTTTCGTGATGGGCATACAGCACGTAACGATGGAAACAGTGTCGATTTGGATGTGGAAAGTTCTGAGTTAGCAAAAAACTCCACGATGTTTAACGCTCTCACGGCGGCAATCAAAAAAGACTCGATGATCTTCAAAAGTGTTATCGACGCATCCAGTAAGACATCTTAAGGATTTTATTATGGCATTTTTAGACAGTTTTGATATTAGCGGCTATGGTTTATCGGCACAACGCGTCCGTGTTAACACCATCAGTTCGAACATCGCCAATGCCCAAACCACTCGAACTGCCGAAGGCGGGCCGTATCGTCGCCAGGAAGTCGTTTATAAAGCGGTTGATATTAATAGCGTTTACAATCAAGCGCTAGAGAGAAGTACCAATCAGCTAAGCTACTCCGATCCGCTCAAAGAGGGATTATCAGGTTTGAAACCGAATCCGGCCATCATGAGTGTCG
>JAUYSQ010000245.1 GCA_030696285.1 Sulfuricurvum sp.
TCACCGTCACCCACATAAAACTTGACCCCTTGGGCACCAAAAGCAACTGCCGCTGCAAGCGATAACGCTGCCGCCCCCATCAAAAGTTTGTTGAACATCTTTTCTCCTTATGTCTGTTAAAGCACTCTCATTTATAGGAAATATTGTATCACAAAATAATCAATAAACGATAATAACACATCAACAGTTTGATCTCTTATCATGGCTTAAAAAAGTGAATGGATTGTGAATCCCTCCCGACGGGAGAGAAAAGAAAACTTCTTAAAAGTTGTAGTTAAGTTGAACACTAAGAGCTGATTGTGAATGTTTAACAGAAGTTGACATATCAACTCCGTTTGTCATATCAGGCATAGTCATAAGTGTTGTTGTTGTCTCCGGTGAATAGACATAAGCTAAATCAAATGAAGTTGTTTTAGAAACTTCGTACGTTCCACCTACTGTATAGTGAGATTCAACTGTAGCTGGGAAACCAAGTAAATTAAACATATTCATGGCATTTCCTGCATAATTTGCATAAGTCATACCACCTTGAGCTAATGTCATTGCCCCTGCATCTCCAATAGGATTTTTTGCATGGTTATAACCAAGACGCACTGCCCAACCACTAGCAGCATATTCGTAACCAATTGCTAAAACATTTTGATTATCCCATCCGAAATCTTTATATCCTGCTGCATCTGCCCATTTGATTTGTTTGTAATCAACGGCAATTGTATGTTCACCCATAACATATGATGCACCAACACCCATTTCTACTGGTTGCTCTAATTTATCACCCATTGCACCTGGAAAAATTCCCATTGCTGCAAATGGAGCAGTCGCACTTGAAAGTTGACCTTTATATTCCATTTCAATCGCTGATTTATAGACTGCACCGATTGTTAAGCCAGATACTTCATAGGCAGCACCTACTGTATAACCAAAAGCGATATCTTGTGCAACACCTGCACCAACTGATCCATCAGTCGTTGGATCCATATCATAATTAATATCTAGTGCACCGTATTGAATGATTGGAGTAACACCTAAGCTAAAACCAGAAGCTTTATACGCCATTGGAAGACCAAATTGCATAAGCTGAAGATTTGTAACCATATTCAAGTTCGACGTATATCCGCTTTGATCACGATAGTCAACACCCATCCCGGCTGTTCCCCACATACCAACACCCATATAAAAGTTATCACTCAATTTAGATGCCAATGATACTTCAGGGATCATACTCAAATCAGATGCACTATCAGTATAGCCAGCACCCATATTTGCAGAAACATTTGGCATAAAAATTGTTCCGCCAAAAGAAACTTCTGTCCCTTGTACGCTAGTGATCAAAGCAGGGTTAGCTAAAGCTGATTCTGCCCCATGAGACATACCAATACCAACGCCACCCATACCGCGCGCTTTTGCACCTAAACCGATAAGATGATCTCCATTTGTTGCGAATGCCGCTGTGCCTGATAGTGCGATCGCTGCCGCTACTGCTAATTTAATTGTACGTTTCATTAATTCTCCTGAATTATCTAGTTCAAATCGGTAAACGATTCGTTAACA
>JAUYSQ010000250.1 GCA_030696285.1 Sulfuricurvum sp.
TTGCGAAACCGATTTGGGTAGAGGGAGGCCACGATGAGAGAGGAAATCTCTTTGCGTACCAATACGGCAGGAGGGAGAAGCCCTTGTTTCATCAGCTCTAAAATCGACTCAGCATGGTAGGATATGTGGTGATGGTGACCATGGGGACAGGTTTGAACACTGACGAGTGTTTTGCAGAGATTACAATAAACGTATTCGCTCGCAATACTGATCTCTATATCAATGCCAATGAGATGGTCTAGGACAGATTTGTTAACATTGCGATCATAATACATCCCAATCCCCGCATGATTCTGTCCAATGACCAGACGGTCACACCCATAATTTTTAGCCACAATTGCATCCAAAATGACTTCGTTACTTCCCGCAAAAATATAAATATTTTCAAGAGGGACGATAACAACGCGACCGTGAGGAAGGTAGTTTTTGACAAAAAACTCGAGTGCCTCGTGACGGAGTTCGTAGCTTAGATCTGCATTATTATTAGGTTTTAGTAAAAAAATAACAATTAAATCCGTTTGCTCCAAGCTCTGTCTGATGAGTCGTTCATGAGCGCGGTGAAGAGGGTTGGCTGCCATAAAGATGGCAGTCGTATGTTTGGCCCCTATTTGCTCTTGTGCTTCTTTGATGGTATGGTGTGTTGATTCTATAGCATGGGTATCAATAGAATATTTGCCACAGATAGCGTATTTTCCCAGACGCTTGTAGGTTGCACTCACCCCTGGATGTGAAAGATCTTCTGTCCCATAAATTTGACGAAGGCGTTCATGCGGATCGATCGGAAATACTTCATCAACAGATATTTCACCCACGGTAATCTGATCACAAACCAAATCGAGAATTTCCCCTTTTTGGGTGCTGAGTAAAATAGTTTCATTGGTTTTCCCACCAGGTGAGAGAATCAAGGGAAAGGGAAAAGTCGAACCATTAAACAATCCGGTTTGAAGCACTTCCATACTTTCTTGTTTGTTCATCAGTTCACAAACAGGAAAGAGAATCCCTGATTTGAGTAATGCGAGGGCAGCGTATGCCTCTTGATCGATGTAAAGTGCTCTATTTTTTCTTGATGATGCCATACTTTTTTCTCTTTTCCCATAAACTTTTTCGTGAAATCCCTAATTTTTTTGAAAGCTCGGTGTCGGGAAAACGGTTTTGAAAGTTGGTCATAATGTATTTCACATACTCCTCAATAGGAAGAATTTCTCCTTGGTCGAAGAGATGGCTTTCACTTTCAATCTCGATAAGACGACACGGAAGATTCTCTGTATAATCGGTACTAGAGATGATGCAGGGACGTTTTTCGATAAGCTCAAAGAATGTTTTATGATCACTTTTTTTCAAATTCTGAAAATCGGTAATGTAAAAAACGCTGTTACTGGAAAGAAGGGGAAGTTCCTGCATCGCTTTTGCCGAAGAGAGAGAGATAAACTGTAGAGCACGCCCATGGTGTTCGGCATAACGAAATGCGAACGTATCGGCATATTTCTGATAGGCACTGCAAATCATTACAGGAAGTTCCGTTTTTTCAAAATCTTCATCGATTTTTATACCGCTAAACGTATGTGCCAAGTATCGCTCATAGGTTTGGTTTTGACGACGGAGACGTTCGTGGTTCTGAAAATGTTGAATCTTTCGGATAAGTTCTTCAATCATAAAAGGCTTGAGAATATAATCTTTTGCACCCGCTGCAAGCGGTTTTGAAACAGTATCATTGCTGATGTATGAGACCATTAAAATTACAACAGAATCTTTATATGCTTCGATGACGGGGTAAATATCATGCCCGCTAATATTGGTTGAGAGGAGCACCACGTCGTAATCGATCCCTTTGAGCGCTTCTTTGGTTGAGCTGCTGATATCACAATGATGACTTAAGTCGCTAAGTTTGGAAGCGATACTTTGTGCGAGATAGATCTCGTTTTCGATAATTAATACGTTCATACGTTTTTCCAATCAAAATAGTGTAACGAAGCGGTTGCCAGTACAGCCACTCCCTCTTTGCGGCCGATAAATCCTAAGTGTTCTGTCGTGGTTGCTTTGACGTTTACCCGCAGGGGGCTTAGGTGCATGAGTTCCGCTAAAAGTCGACGCATCGGTTCTTTATACGGGGAAACTTTTGGTGTTTGGGCAATGATGGTAATATCCGCATGCGCTATGACAAAGCCAAACTGATGAAGTTTTTGAACGCATTGGGTTAAAAGAACTTTGGAATCAATGTTTTTATACGTCTCGTCATTATCGGGGAAAAGCATTCCGATATCTCCGAGACATGCGGCACCCAACAGAGCGTCGATGAGGGCATGTAGTGCAACATCTCCATCGCTGTGAGCCATAAACCCGAAGGGGCTGTCGATTTCAATACCGCCCAGTACCATTTTTTTCCCATCTTCAAATCCATGGACATCAAATCCGTTTCCGGTGAAAGTCATGGAGGAGGGGGGAGCTAAACACTTAAGGGAGGCTAAATCATTGATTCTCGTGATTTTATCGGCATGATTATCCCCCTCTACGTAATAACGGGTTCCCCCGTAAGCGACAATAGCACTGCTTTCATCAGTGTATTCAATCGATGTTTTGAGAGCATTTTGGAGAATATCGGTTCGAGAAAGTTGCGGCGTTTGGACGCGTTGAACTTTTTCACGCTGAATCGTTTCATCGGCATAGAGTATGGTATCGTTGAGTTGGAGTGTCGGGATGATACAATCGGCTTTCTCTTTGGCCGCAATCAGTCGTTCTATGAGGTTTAGATTGACGCATGCTCGTGCAATATCATTGACAAGAACGTAGGGAGTGGTAACACATTCCATCGCATGGCGTAGCGATTGCTGGCGAGACTCCCCTCCGGAAACGATCGTATAATCACAGGCACTTTGCATAAAAGGGATTTCTTCAGGATGAGAAACAATAATGACATGTGCAAATTTATGCATTTGCATGATACGGTTAGTAACAAATAGCCAAAGAGGATCGTGACCAATTCGAAGCCATTGTTTTTTTACAGGAGCTTTAAAACGGCTTGAGTTACCCGCTGCAAGAAGAATAAGTGTCAAATCAGACAATTTCTATCCTATTTTTTATATACTGTTACGAAATTATACACTTGAAAAGCTTTTTTTTATCTTCTTTATGATAAATTCTACTTAAAATGAGAGTGATAAAAGAGCTTTAGTGCCTTAGCGGCAAGCGTAGTCAAAGGGAACTTGTTTCGTTTGGCGTTCAAATAAATGCTTCCCTAAACATTCTTGAAATTTTTAATATACATTTAAACCAATACGACTCTTTTAGGGGGTCTTATCTATAAGTCCAATTAAGCTTTTGGAAAACTACAAGGAGTCGGCACAATGAGAAGTGAGTGGGTTGAAAAAAGAAAAAACGATACCGTTTGTACTCAGATGTATTATGCCAAGCAAGGTATTATTACGGAAGAGATGAAGTATATTGCTTCAATTGAAGATTTGGATGCTGAATTGGTTCGTTCTGAGATAGCACGCGGGCGTTTGATTATTCCTGCCAATATTAATCATAAAAACTTAGAGCCTATGGCAATTGGGATTGCAGCACGCTGTAAAATTAACGCCAATATAGGCTCTTCTGCAATCGCATCCGATGTTCAGGGAGAAATTGAAAAAATTCAAGTCTCTCAGCATTATAAAGCGGATACTGCAATGGATTTATCAACGGGTGGAGATTTGGATGAGATTCGTCGCGCAGTCATTGCCAATTCTAAAATCCCGATCGGTACCGTCCCTATTTATCAAATTTTGCATGATGTGAATAATAAAATCGAAGATATGAGTATCGAAAAAATGCTCGAAGTGTTGGAGCGTCAAGCGCAGCAAGGAGTAAGCTATTTTACTATCCATGCAGGATTCTTACTCTCGACAATGCCTAAAGTTGCGAAGCGTAAAATGGGAATTGTCAGTCGCGGCGGTTCGCTTATGGCTGCTTGGATGATGCATTATCATCGTGAAAATCCATTTTTTACGGCGTTTGATGATATTTTGGATATTTGTGCCCGTTATGATGTCTCTCTTTCACTCGGCGATTCACTTCGTCCGGGGTGTTTGGCGGATGCAAGTGATGAAGCACAACTCAGTGAGCTTAAAGTGCTTGGCGAATTGACGCTTCGTGCATGGGAAAAAAATGTTCAAGTCATGATCGAGGGACCAGGACATGTTCCTCTCAATCAAATCGAACGAAATATGAAAATTCAACGTGAATATTGTCATGAAGCACCGTTTTATATTCTAGGACCTCTTGTGACGGATATCGCGGCAGGGTATGACCATATCAGCTCTGCTATCGGTGCAGCAGTCGGTGGATGGCATGGTGCATCAATGCTGTGTTATGTTACTCCTAAAGAGCACTTGGGATTACCCAATGCTGAGGATGTACGTGCGGGGATTATTGCCTATAAAATTGCGGCACACGCAGCAGATATCGCCCGCGGACGTAAAGGTGCGCGGGATGTCGATGATGCAATGAGCGATGCACGCTATGCGTTTGATTGGAATAAACAGTTTGAACTTGCACTGGATTCAGAGCGGGCGCGTGAGTATCATGATGAAACACTGCCTCAGGATGTTTTCAAAGAGGCGGAGTTTTGCTCGATGTGTGGACCAAAATTCTGTAGTTACAAAATTACACAACAGATTATGGACAATCCGGAATCAATGGCGTGGATTGCAGCGGAAGAGAATAAAGCAGCTACGGCTGTTTAGTGTCATTCCCGCGTAGGCGGGAATCCAGCTGGATCCCCGGGTCAAGCCCGAGGATGACGGGAATTGTAATATATCACTAAAAAGGAAATAGAAAAATGACAGAAGAAATTGTAAAAAGTGCATTATCAAAAGTTACGTATCCGGGATTTACGAAAGATATCGTAGCTTTTGGATTCGTCAAAGAGATTAAAATCGAGGGCAAAAATGTCAGCGTGATTGTTGATATTACTTCCAGTGCACCGGAAGTGGCGCATCAAATTACGACAGAGGCTACCGATGAGCTAAAACTTGCAGGCTTTAGTGACGTTATCATTAATGTTCAAGCACCAAAAATGCCAAGAGAGAGTTCTTCAAAGGGTAAAAACCTTGCACCGCAAGTGAAAAACTTTATCATGGTGAGTTCAGGCAAAGGGGGAGTCGGTAAATCAACGACTTCTGTTAATATAGCTATTGCACTTGCAATGCAAGGGAAAAAAGTCGGACTTTTGGATGCTGACATATATGGACCGAATATTCCGCGTATGTTAGGCGTTGAGGGGATGAAACCAGAAGTTGTAGGGAATAAAGTTCTCCCTATCAAAGCGTATGGCATTGAGATGATGTCGATGGGATCACTCATGGAAGAGGGGCAATCCCTTATTTGGCGTGGTGCGATGATTATGAAAGCAATCGAGCAGTTCTTGCGCGATATTATGTGGTCCGATTTGGATTGTCTCGTTATTGATATGCCTCCGGGTACAGGTGATGCGCAGTTGACATTAGCGCAAGGTGTTCCGGTTACCGTTGGTGTGACAGTGACAACACCACAAAAAGTAGCCCTTGACGATTCACGCCGAAGCTTGGATATGTTTAAAAAATTGCACATTCCAATCGCGGGTGTGATTGAGAATATGTCTGGATTTATCGCACCGGATACCGGTGTTGAATATGACATCTTCGGAAAAGGGACGTCAGACGTGATGGCAAAAGAGTTTGAGACGACTATTTTGGCACAAATCCCTATCGAGCCAGCAATCCGTACTGGTGGAGACGAAGGTAAGCCTGTTGTCTATTGTGTACCGACATCAGAGACAGCAAAACGTTATATGAAAGCAGCAGAAGACATTTGGGCAACCATTGAGCAGATCAATGCTGATGGTGGTGTTGATAACCAAGCGATTCAACCTAATACTCCTCCTGGCGTATCCGCATGCTCCACTGCAGCAGCCCCTGCACCTAAAGCATCCAGTGGAGAAAGCTGTGGCACAGGCTGCGGCTGCCACTAATAAGTCTCGTCATTCCGTGCTCCGACACGGAATCCAAAAATACTAAATGCGTAGATACCGTACTAAGTACGGTCCCCACCTCTGCTTTGCTTTAATTAACTGACCTTACGCAGCAAACTTTCTTCCCGTCATACCCTATAGGGCACAAGAACCTCTTTGAGGTCCTCGGGCTTGACCCGGGGATCCATCCCCATAAATGCAGAGCTGGATTCACCCTAAAGGGCACTTCGCCCGCCTTCGCGGGAATGACGAATAGAAAAGACTATTTTTAGAGCCTTAAAACAAAAAGTGCGTAACATCAGTAATTTAAAACTGATTACCGTCTTTAAACATCTCTGCCTTAAATTCAATAACACGGTTACGTCCTGTATGTTTCGCTTCATAGAGGGCTATGTCAGCAAATTTTATCACTTTCCAAATCGAATCCGCATCGCTTGGGAAGTGAGATATACCAATACTGAGTGTTTTGTGGACGGTTTCGCTTCCAAACTGATATTTCTTGTCAGAAAATTGGGTTCGAATTTTTTCGGCTACACTGAGCGCTCCCTCAGGCGTTGTGTTGTGAAGCAAGATTAAAAACTCTTCTCCTCCATAACGAATAGGAAGGTCTGCTTTTCGAACCGTTGACTGCAAAATTTCAGCAAGAGATTTAATAACAACGTCTCCTGAGTCATGTCCGTAGGTATCATTGACCATTTTGAAGTAGTCAATATCAATCATTAGAATAGAATACGATATGTTTGAACGTAGAGCCTGTTCGGCACTTTTATCGATAAATTCTTCCATAAACCGTCGATTATAAAGTCGTGTAGGTCCATCACGCAAAGATGAATCGCGCAGCTTATCCATAAGGGTTCGACTCTCTATAACGGCTTTAGCTGCTTCAAAATAGTTTTTAATAGTGGGCAAGGCGAGGTTAAGTGCTTCTATCGTTTCCGTATCTTTAGCAGAGTATGAGAGGATGAGGGCTAAATCATCATTAATGTTAAAGGGAATACAAGTGTACTCTTTCCCCCCAGCAGAGCAGTGTTGACATACATTAGGGAAGTCAGTCGAATAAATATCACTATTGGTGCGATATGCACGGCACTCTATTGCATTTTGATCGACAATTGGTTGACAAAAACTTTTAGAATCCGTGATATAAACGAGTCTGCGAGTTTTACTTGTTTTATCCACTTCATAGAGGGCAAAATGAGCGAAATGAAACTTCTCTTTTAATACATAGATAAAACGATCGTAAATTTCGTCTTTGCTGTTGTCCAGTTCAATGGTTTTTTTGAATTTGTAAACATCGGAGAGTTCTTTGATGATGTTTCCTGCTGAATTTAGAGGATCTCCGCACGCAATATTGGAACGTGTCATGAAGGTACTGAGGTCATGTTTAATTCCCCCAAACGTTTCATCGAGTTTTTCAAAAAGGGTATTCATTTGTTCGGCGACTTCATTACCTCCATCTTTAAGGGTCGTCGTAAATCGGAATGAAAAATCACCCGTACGTGCGCGCTTAATCCCTCGTTGAAGATTTTCAAAAAGTTTCATATAGGGTTTAAAATAGTGATGGGTGACCCAAAGAGCAACAATGATAAAAAGAAGATTGATGGCAAAAATTTTAGCGATCGTTATAGCACCCGTTTGGCGAATATCATTGATATCAAATTCCATGCTGATGGCCCCTAGTACATCCCCTTCTTTGGCATTATGACAGCTGAGACAGTTCGGACTTCCATACGCGGTAGCGATGTAGGGGATAGTGACACGCAAGATAGCATTTCGCGCATCTTCTTGAACTTCTCGGAATGTTTTCCCCTCTTGGAGTACTTTTTTGTCTATGGCATCCCGTGGACGCTCATTTTGTAATCCCTCTCCATGCTGAGTAACTACATTATCAGCACGTACAATCCATAGTGATTTTACGTCTTTGATATTGGCAATGTTAGAAAGGAAAAACTCTCGTTTATCCATTATTCCATTGACCATATGTGCCGTTAAGCCATCACGAACGATTTCGGCTGTCATTTTAGACTTTTCAATGGCGTTGTTATAGCCATAGTCTCGAAAATTAAGGGCAACATTGGTAATTGTGGCAATGGCTAAGCCGATGAGCATAAGAGCAACAATGAAAAGAATTCTGCGGTTAGTGTTCATAAATAAACCTTTTTTAAGACAGCTAAACAATTAGTGTTTAAAATTAATCTCTTAGACTAGCTAAATATGGATTAAAGTTGTTTGAAAATAAGTAATTTTCGGGAGAGTGTCACTCTACGGTGACACTTTTAGCGAGATTTCGAGGCATATCGACATCGTTACCCAGACGGACAGCAATCTCCATAGAGAAGAGTTGCAGCACAACCATCATTTCAAAAAATTCGAGCATATAGTCTTCGGATTTTTGTGTACGGATATGATCGTCAGATTTATCAAAATCGAGCGGACTGATCGAGCAGATTGTGGAATCACGCGCACTGAGCTCTTCCACATTGCTTTTGGTTTTGTCGTACAGTTTGTGTTGCGGGAGCAGGGCAATCGTATAAAGTCCAGGATCAGCAAGAGCAATGGGACCGTGCTTCATTTCACCGCTTGGATACCCCTCAGCGTGCAGGTAGCTAATCTCTTTGAGTTTCAATGCTCCCTCTAATGCAAGGGGGAAAAATACATCTCGTCCAATAAAGAAAAAACCATGCCCATGGAGATAGCGCTTGCTAAGTCTGCGAAGTTGTTCATGCAGTGCCTCATCAACGGTTACCATAGCGGGAAGAGTACGTAGAAGCTGAATCTGGCGTTTGATCTCAGTTGTCTCTAATGTTTTGCGCTCACCCGCAAGATAAAGGGTAAGCATCCATAATACACATACTTGGGTGGCAAATGCTTTTGTAGAGGCTACCCCTTTTTCGATTCCTGCACGCGTGAGGATACTTGCATCACTCAGACGCACCATAGAAGAGTTATCGACGTTGCAGATGACCAGTGTTTTCAGCCCTGCTTTTTTTGCCATTTTAAGACTCTCGAGGGTATCGGCAGTTTCACCGCTTTGACTGATTACAACGAAGAGCGTGTCTTGTGTCAAAAACGGTTCACGGTAACGAAATTCACTGGCGATTTCAAGAGAGACTCGAATTTTTGAATGACGCTCAAGCAGATAGCTTGCGACCATAGCCGCGTGATAGCTAGTTCCGCAGGCGCATAGCTTGATTTCATTTATTCCCACAAAAAGGGCAGAATCAAGCTCCTCAAAATAGATACTCTCATCCCGTAATCGTCCCATAAGGGTATCGGCAAGAACACGGCTTTGTTCGTAAATCTCTTTCTCCATAAAAAAGCGGTATCCCTCTTTTTGGGCCGAGAGTTTGTTTTCGCTTAACGGAACAAAGTGGAGATCTACCAAGCGATTTTTTTCATCGTACATTGCAACTGTTTGAGCAGTTGCATAACCGTAATGACCATCTTCGAGATAGATTACTTCGTGACACTTACCTATAAGAGCTGCATCAGACGAGCCAAAAAGAGTTTCTCCTTCGTGATTTCGACCTAAAATCATCGGAGATCCATGTTTAGCAAAGAAAATAGTGTCATTGGCAGCCGCATTGACAAGTAAAATAGCGTATGCCCCTTCGAGTTTCTCCAGGGTTTGCCTAAAGGCTTCAAAGGGTGTAGATGCAGATTTTAATTGGTATTCGAACAAATGAACGATGACTTCCGTATCGGTTTGGCTTAAAAACTTTACCCCTTCAAGGACAAGCATATTTTTAAGTTCTTGGTAATTTTCGATGATACCGTTGTGAACAACATAGGAGTTGCTCCCCAAATGCGGATGAGCATTGAGTTCGGTCGGTTTTCCATGGGTTGCCCAGCGTGTATGGCCGATACCCACTGAGAATCCGGTAGTTTCAAAATTTTTAGCTTTTTCTTCGAGATTGACAAGTTTTCCGACTGCTTTAAAAAGAGAAAATTGATGGTTTTGCAATACGGCTATTCCTGCTGAGTCGTAGCCACGATATTCGAGTTCACGCAGCCCGTCGATAAGAATTTGTTTTACGGGTTTGTTTCCGATGTATCCTACGATTCCGCACATAAGTTAGACTCCTATTAATTTAGTGATTATTTCACGCGCATTATCACACATTCTGTTTTGTTTTTCGATTAAGAAATGGTCTCTCGCTCTATTTTTATCGGTGTGAATCTTTGCTGTAGCGATGTTGATATCAGCTTCATCGAGAAGTTGAACAAAATAAGCGAGTAGTCCGCGCTGATTTGTGGTGTTAAGATTGAGTTGTGCATAATGGATGGAGTGATCGCAATCGAGAGTGATTTCGTTCGATTTTATAAGTGGTTTGGGGAGATCAAGTTTTTTGGACATATCAAAAGCCTCTTCCACAATCAGCTCAATTTGTTCCACTGTCCCTTCTTTGGGATGTTGTAAAAATTCAATTTTGAAATATTTAATCCCATCAAATAAGGTGAAAATATCCATCGAAGCAACATCGAGATAGCTCAATTTTCCAAGCAAGTAGCCAAGATTAAGAGGGATACGACGGAAAATGTGGATAACAAGTCCTCTCTGTGTGTTGAGTTGATAGGTAAAGGTTTGGCACTTGAATGCCTCTTTTGAAATACGGAGAATTTCATCAGGGGTATTTTTGAAAAAGAACAGATTGGATTCAATGGAGAGAATTTTTTTCTGCTCACTTTTACTAAGAAGCAAAAAGTCAATGTCATTAAGCAAACGCTTCTCTTTATTTTGACGTTTTAGTGCATCGGTAAGACGGTCATTTTGAGAGGCTATTTCGAGTGACGCTTCGTACAGCTCATGAAGAAGATTGGCTCCAAAACTGGTATAAGTCCCCGTTCCTACCCCATTAATATCCGCGTAGGTAAGAATATAAAGGAGTTTGAGATTTTCAGGTGTTTTAATTTTAGACATAAATTGATAGAGTGTTTTTTCACTGTAAAGATTTTCACGGTAAGCGACATTACTCATTAAAATATGATGACGAACCAGCAATGCGGCACGTTCATCCCAAGATGCCGGGAGTTTGAAGCTTTTGATAAAAGGGATAATGAGTTTTGCTCCCACTTCACTATGATCTTGCTTGCGCCCTTTGCCCGTATCGTGAAGAAGGACAACGGCTTTGAGAAGTACTTTGTCGTTTAGAGGAAGAGGAGCATAGAGCGCTTCGACATTGGGGTCTTTGATATTTTCAAGCGCTTCGATACATTTGATTGAATGAAGATCGACAGGATAATGGTGGTATCCGTCGAATTGCGGGAGATGAAGGACTTTTTTAAACGCACCGATTAGGTGGTGCAATATTCCTGCATCGTAAAAAAGTTTGAGGATGACATAAAGATGATTTCTTTCAAAAAGTTTGCGCAACAGAGTGTGCGTTTTGGCTTTAAGAGGATGCTTGATCGTTGTATAGGTAAAATGAAAGAGGACACTTGAATCAAATTTCCATGATTTATCTGCTAGCTGAGTTAAAACCTCAAGCAGGGTATCGATGGGAGGAGTGGGAAGATTGTAGGAGCTGTATAAAACTCCATCAATTCCATAAAATCCTTTGCAAATTCTTCCTGCACGCAGTGTAGAAGCTTGACTACTGTCCGTGAGATAATGGCGTGCCATTTTTTTGACATAAATTTGAGTGAAGTTATTAATTCGCCATTGTGCTTCAAGAAGCTTTGAGACGAGACGGCGTTCATCACTAAACCCTAGCATTCTGGCAATATTAGGCATAAAATCAAGTACTAGCTGATCTTGCTGCTTGTTGGCAAGGAGGTGCAATGCACTGCGAATACGAAAAAGGAGTTCGAGTGCAACACGGTATTCTTTGTACTGTTCATCGCTAAAAAGGTTCCCTGTGAGCTCGCGCAGAGTATTGACCCCATAGAGTGTTTTGGCAATCCAGTACAGCAGTTGTGAATCTCGAAGTCCCCCAACCCCTTCTTTGATATTGGGCTGCATTGAGAAAGGAAATTTTCTTCGACGAACTTCAGCCTCTTCGATTTTTGCTAAAACAAATTTTTTCGGATTATCATGGCGGATGAGGGTGAGACGACTTTGGGTTGCATTCCATGTAAAAGGGGAACCAATAATGAGACGTGATTCCATCATGGCAGTTTTAATGGTAATATCTTCGCGAGACGCGCTCAAGAGATCATTGACTTCATGGACACGATGCCCAAGTTTCAACCCTGAATCCCATGCCAAGTAGAGAAATTTTTCGATGATAGCCGCTGTGTTATAGCCGTCATTTTTTTCATAAACGATCATCAGATCAATATCACTGTGAACGCACAGTTGCTCGCGCCCATAGCTTCCAAGTGCGATAAGGGCGATAGGGATATTCCCTCGCATCGGGAGATAATTTCCAAACATTCGCCGCAAAAGTGTTTTGTACATAAGGGAGATAATCGAATCAAGAGTTTTGGTATGGATGACCAAAAAATCTTTCCCTTGATTGCGCTCAAAAAGAGTTAGCAGGGAATTTTTATAATCATTTATATGCGATTTAAAAAGTTTGGAGAGCTCAAAATCACTAGCATTGGATTCGATGAGGTCTTCGAGTTGTTCGGTGATAGTCATAGTGGCTGCTTTTTTAGGATATTGTATCGTTTTTCTTTCGCTATAATGCGCCAAAAAATAAGCAACAAAGATTTTTTATGACTATTATCGAAAAAGTAAAACAAAATATTCGGTTGACGTTCGACGAAGCGGTCTCTTTGTACGATTTAGACCTCTTTACTCTTGGGGAACTTGCGGATGCAAAACGGATTGCTTTGCACGGCAAAAAAACGTTTTTTAATATCAACCGTCATATTAATCCGACCAATGTCTGCAAAGACGTGTGTAAATTTTGCGCCTACAGTGCCAGCCGTAAAAATCCCAATCCGTACACGATGAGTCATGAAGAAATCGTGGCAATTACGGATGATATTGTTGCTCGCGGTATTTCCGAAGTACACATCGTTTCGGCACATAATCCTGATACGGGACTGGAGTGGTACTTGGAAGTTTTCCGAAAAATCAAAGCATGTCATCCACAGTTACACATTAAAGCATTAACAGCAGCCGAAGTTCATTTTTTGGCGGAAGAGTACGGTAAAAGCTACGATGAGATTTTGGATTTGATGGTAGAGAATGGTGTTGATTCGATGCCGGGTGGCGGAGCAGAGATTTTCGATGAAAAAGTACGCGATTTCATCTGCAAAGGAAAAGTCACCTCTGAACAATGGCTCGAAATCCACCGAAAATGGCATGAACGCGGAATGAAATCCAATGTCACGATGTTGTTCGGTCATGTCGAAGAGCGACGTCACCGTATCGATCACATGATGCGTATTCGTGATCTTCAAGACGCTACGGGAGGGTTTAACTGTTTTATCCCTCTCGTGTATCAAAGTGAAAATAACTTTTTGAATGTCAAGGAGTTTATCACCGCGCATGAAATCTTGAAAACGATGGCGATCAGTCGAATACTCTTGGATAACGTTCCAAATCTAAAAGCATATTGGGTGACGTCTACCGTCAATTTGGCATTGGTAGCACAGGAATTTGGTGCAAACGATTTGGATGGAACGATTGAGAAAGAGTCGATTAATTCCGCCGCAGGAGCCAAGAGTGCTCATGGCGTTAATTTAAGTGAATACGTTGCTTTAATTAAGAACAGCGGTTATGAGCCGATTGAGCGTGATAGCTTGTATAATGTTATCAAAGCGTGGTAGGAGAAAAATATGATAGTAATGATTGATAATTATGACAGTTTTACCTATAACATCGTCCAATATTGTCTTGAACTGGGTGCTGATTTGAAAATTATCCGTAATGATGAAATGAGTGTTGAGGAGATCGAGGCACTTCACCCAGAAAAATTGATTATTTCCCCAGGTCCTGCAACACCTGATGATGCAGGTGTGACCCTCGAAGCAATCCGCTATTTTGCCGATAAAATCCCTATTTTAGGTATCTGCTTAGGACATCAAAGTATTGCTCAAGTGTTTGGGGGAAATGTAGTGCGTGCGAATAGAATGATGCACGGTAAAACCTCCAAGATGATTCGAACGGGAGAGAGCGCTATTTTTAATAAATTGCCCGAAATGTTTACGGCGACGCGGTACCACTCACTTATTGTAGAACAAAAAAATCTCCCTGATATTATTATACCTACCGCCTATAGCGAAGATGACCATGAAATTATGGCATTGCAGATCAAAGACAAACCTATCTATGGAGTTCAATTCCACCCTGAATCGATTATGAGTGAGTATGGGCATGAAATATTGGATAATTTTCTCAAATCATGAGTGAAAGAGGGATTTTTAGCATACTTTTAGTGATTAATTTTCTCATTTTAGTGGCACAAATCCAAGGTCTTTCAATCAGTTTTTTTGAGGCGAATATCCTTTATGGTGAGCCTTCATTTTTAAAGAGCTACAGTACCTTTTTCCTCAATCTTTTTGGTTTCAACGATTATGCGTTGCGACTCCCCATGATCGCCATTCATCTTTTTGCGACAACACTTTTGTATGGTATCTCAGGTTATTATGTTTCACGCACAAACGATAGACTTTGGATTGCCTTTATTTATCTCCTTTTGCCTGGGGTTACAAGTGCGGCATTGTTGTTAAATATTGCGGGATTCAAAATTGTGGCAGTTTTTATATTTGTCTATACGTATTTGAGATTTGGGCACTGGGCGCTAGCTGTTTTACCATTTTTTATGCTATTAGATGCGACGGCTATCTTCTTTTATTTGACGGTTGCTTCCTATGGGTTGATCCATAAAAAATGGGAGATGGGAGTTGTCTCTTTGGGATTACTGATCGTCTCAGTCCTTTTTTTTGGACTCGACGTGGGCGGAATACCGGAAGGGCATTTTTTAGACGCATTGGGGATTTATTCCGCTATTTTTTCTCCTGTTGTATTCATTTATCTTTTTTACGTTCTTTATCGGCGTTATATGTCCAACGAACGGGACTTGATTTGGATGATTGCATCAAGTATGTTTTTAATTTCATTAATATTATCGTTTCGTCAAAAAGTTGATATTCAAGATTTTGCCCCCTACCTTATGGTAGCGCTTCCCCTTGCGGCACAGACGTTTTTTCATACCTATCGCGTCCGACTTCCGATATTCAGACGACGTTACCGCCTACTGTTTTACAGCGCGTTTTCTTTATTGATCCTCAATGCCCTGGTAGTTTTTTTTAATCAATGGTTGTATCAGTGGATTAAAAATCCCCAAAATCATTTTTCCTACCCAATGCACGTTGCAAAAGAGTTGGCCAATGAGCTGCGTAAAGAGAATATAGAGTGCGTGAGTACAAATGAAAAAATGGAGAAAAGACTTCGTTTTTATGGAATTTCAGATTGTGAATCGACGCTTCTGAGTGAAACAAGTATTCCTAATGCAAAAAAAGTTACCGTAAGTTACATTGATGTTCCGATTTATACTGTATATGTTACCAAAGTAAACAAATAGTCCTTTTCTTTAGTCCAAAATTAAATCTTGTGAGTATTTCTGTAGCTCATATTGGTTATAATAATTGCCAAAAGATTTTTCGAAGGAGTTGCAATGGCTCAAAGAGCGATTCGTGAATACGACGGTAAAGCAATTTTCTCAAAGCATTGGGAAAAATACTTCAGCGGTTTCCATTACGGTTTTAAATCAGTATTGGTAACTAACGGTGATGATCTTCGTGCAAAAGCACAAGAGCATGGTTTTGAATGGTTGAAACAAGAGGCATTGGTTGCAAAACCGGATATGCTTTTTGGTAAACGGGGTAAAAATGACTTAGTTTTGTTTCGAACCAACAAGCCGGGTGATGTCACTCTTGAAGAAGCTGCGAGCTGGATTGATGCGAAAATCGCCAATGAGACCATTCTCCTTTCAGGACAAAAAGGGACGTTGACTCATTTTATCATTGAGCCATTTACTCCACACTCTCAAGATCAAGAGTATTACATTTCAGCAACCACAGTGGGTGAAGACGATGTCCTTTATCTATCGGCTGAGGGCGGTATGGAAGTAGAAGAGGGATGGGAAGAAAAAGTAAATGAAGTTACTATTCCAATCACTATGGACGATGCATCTATCGCTCACTTGATTCGTGCCAATGTGCCTGCTGGAATTCCTGCAGAGAACAAAGAGCGTTTTATCGCTTTTGCGGAACAATTTTATAAATTTTATCGCGATCAAAATTTCGCATACCTAGAGATCAACCCAATCGTTATGGTTGGTAATGATATGCACATTCTTGATCTTGTTGCACGTCTTGATGATACAGCAGGATTTATGATGGGTGAAGCGTGGTGTGGAGCAGAGTTTCCAACCGCATTTGGTATGGAAGATCAATCTCCGGAAGAAAAAGCGATTGCTGAAGCAGACTCAAAATCGGGTGCTTCACTCAAACTGACTATCCTTAACCCAATGGGCCGTATTTGGACGATGGTTGCCGGCGGTGGCGCATCGGTTGTTTATGCTGATACTATCGCAGACTTGTCTGGAAACGTTGCTGATCTTGCCAACTACGGTGAGTATTCAGGAGGGCCGACTACGGGTGAGACTAAGTTTTACGCTGAAACCGTTCTTGATTTGATGACACGTCACAAAGATCCAAAAGGTCGTGATAAAATCCTCATCATCGGTGGAGCAATTGCAAACTTTACGGATGTTGCGAAAACATTTACCGGTATTATTCAAGCATTCGAAGTGTATGCTGATCGTATGAAAGCACACAATACACGTATCTATGTACGCCGCGGCGGACCGAACTATGAAAAAGGTTTGAAAGATATCAAAGAAGCGGCAGACCGTTTGGGTCTTTATATCGAAGTTTATGGGCCAGAAACGCATGTCACTGACATCGTCCGTATGGCTCTTGAGAAGTAAGGAGAAAAATATGGGTGCTCTATTTACCAAAGATACACAAGCGATTTTTTGGAATAACAACGCAAGTGCAATTCAACGTATGTTGGATTATGACTATGTTATCAATCGTGTAAAACCTTCTGTTGCAGCTATCGTAGCTCCAACATCAGGTAACAAATTTGAGAAGTTTTTTTATGGTCCTGATGAGATCATGGTTCCTGTTTTTCGTAATACAGTAGAAGCTGCCGCAGCATTTCCAAAAGCAGATGTTTTATTGAACTTTGCTTCATTTCGTACTGCGTACGATGTTACGATGGAAGCAATCACGATCAAAGGTCAATTTAAAACTGTCATGGTAACGGCTGAGGGTATCCCTGAACGTCTTGCACGTAAAATGAACCAAGCAGCTCGTGATGCAGGTGTAGTAGTAATCGGACCGGCAACGGTTGGTGGTATTTCTCCTGGCGCATTTAAGATTGCTAACGTTGGTGGAACGATTGAAAACATCGTCAATTCTAAACTTCACCGTGCAGGTTCATGTGGACTCGTAACCCGTTCAGGTGGTTTGTTCAATGAACTCTCAAACATAATTTCTATCAATGCAGACGGTATTGCTGAGGGTGTAGCAATCGGTGGAGACCGTTTCGTTGGATCAGTTTTCATTGATAATCTTCTTCGTATGGAACGCAATCCAGAAGTTAAATATATGGTATTGTTAGGCGAAGTAGGGGGTACTGAAGAGTACAAAGTCATCGAAGCAGTCAAATCAGGTTTGATCAAAAAACCGATCATTGCATGGTGTATCGGTACGATTGCAAAACATTTCAGCTCAGGGGTTCAATTTGGTCACGCCGGAGCTAGCGCAAATGCAGATGCAGAAACAGCAGCAGCAAAAAATATTGCGATGGCTGAAGCTGGAATTTTTGTTCCTGCAAGTTTCAATGATCTTCCAAAAACAATTGCAGACGTATACACAAAACTTCGTAATGAAGGTATTGTTACAGAAATCGTTGAGCCTGAATTAAAAACAGTTCCAAAAGTACGTCGTAAGAAAGAGTTTATTTGTACAATCTCTGATGACCGTGGTGACGAAGCAACGTACGCTGGTTACCCAATCAGTTCCGTAGCAACTCCGGAAACAGGTTTTGGAATTGGTGATGTTATCTCTCTTCTTTGGTTCAAAAAACGTTATCCGAAATGGGCAACCGATTATCTTGAAACCGTTATCAAAACCGTTGCTGATCACGGTCCTGCTGTTTCGGGTGCACATAATGCAAAAGTAACAGCTCGTGCGGGTAAAGATGTTATCAGCTCTCTCGTAACAGGTTTGTTGACTATCGGACCACGTTTCGGCGGTGCAATTGATGATGCGGCACGTTATTTCAAATATGCAAACGATAATGGTATGACTCCAGCTCAATTCATTGACTATATGAAAAAAGAGGGTAAAACGATTTCTGGTATCGGTCACCGTATCAAATCAGTACGTAATCCGGATCTTCGTGTATCAGGATTGAAGAAATATGCGGCAGAGCACTTTCCAGCAACTCCGTTGCTTGATTTTGCCCTTGAAGTTGAAAAATTAACAACCTCTAAAAAAGACAACCTTATCTTGAACGTTGATGGTACTATCGGTATCTTGATGGTTGATATGTGGCGCGCACTTGGTTATTCTGAGTCGGATATCGACGGCTTCATTGAAGCGGGTGCACTTAACGCATTCTTCGTAGTGGGTCGTTCTATTGGTTTCATCGGACATATCTTAGACGAAAAACGTCTCGGTATGCCAATGTACCGTCACCCAACAGACGATATTCTCTATAATGTCGAAATGGCTGACGAAATTTAATTTTTCCGTCATTCCCGCGAAGGCGGGAATCCATCCCCTTATATTTTTTCATTCCTCTTTTTCTTCATACTTTTGTTATAATCATTCATCGATCAATTTATTTTTAGGTAATTATTATGAAACGTTTTGCTTTTACAATGCTCGAATTGGTTTTTGTCATTATAGTAATAGGAATTTTGGCAGTGTTGGCAATGCCCAACTTTAATCGTCATCCTTTGCAAGAAGCAGCGGAACAGATTGCAAGTCATATTCGATATACACAACATTTGGCGATGGTCGATGATAAGTTTGATCCAGCTGATGATGAATGGTGGCAAAAACGTTGGCAAATACATTTTGAAAATGCTGCTGGTGGAGAAAAAATTTATGTTATTTACAATAATTTAGAGGGGGATACTAATGAAGATGATAATGAATTAGCACGAGATCCATTGACTAGACGGTTGATGAAAGGTACTGATAATGATATTGCATCTGATCCAACAAAATATACAGGTGACCTTATGATTTCCAAAGCTTATGGAATTAGTGGTGTTTCTTTTAGTGCTGATTGCCATCCTTCATCTGCAACTTCAAGCCGATTGGGATTTGATAATTTAGGAAGACCTTATTATCATACAGCGAATAGTGCACCCTATGATGATTTATTAATAGCTAATTGTAATATTACACTTACACATTCCGATGGTACTGCTGTTATAACAATTCGCCCAGAAACAGGTTATGTTTCAGTGACTTATCCATAAATTGAAACATAATTTATTTTCTAAAAGTTCTATTTTTTATAAAAATAGAACTTTATTTGTAAAATTTACACATTCCTTGAATTTGCTCTTGACATTTTTATCTAAATCCCCTATAATTCCCGTCCACAAACGATGAGACGCCTTGAAAGAGACATCGAGTTTGAGTTTGAGATCATTGAAAACTAAGCAGGAATGACGGTCAGGCTAATGCTTGAAACCGACATTTCT
>JAUYSQ010000254.1 GCA_030696285.1 Sulfuricurvum sp.
AGAATGTTTGAACTAATTTAAACATCAACTGCCGTCATCCTGAACTTGATTCAGGATCTATTAAGTGCTGTAGATTCCGTGTCAAGCACGGAATGACGAGAATTACTTTTTAAACGTCTCATATCGATATTGGGTCATTGCCGTATCTTCACGATTTCCCCACTCTTTCATCGACGCATCGTATAAGCGGACATTTTTATATCCGAGTACACCGTTAAGGACGAAATAGTTAAAAGAGGTTTCAAGCCCTCCGGTACAATAGACAAGCACTTCTTTATTTTTATCCAAACCGTACCCCTCTTTAAAGACACTTTCCAACATTTTTTTATCTTTAAGGACGTACTCTTTATCGACCGAATAGTTCCACGAGTAGCTCATACCGCCTTTAATATGACCATTACGTTTAACCGTTGCAGTAGGAGTGACACCCAAATACATATCGCTCGGTCGTGCATCGATCATCGGAAGTTTACCGAGATGATTTTTGACATACGTAATATCGGCGATTTTTGAGACATCAATTTTTGCATTATAGGTGCTTGAAGCAATTTGCGGTTTCTCTTGAGTAAGGGAGAGCTTGCTGTTTTTCCACCCTTTTAGCCCACCGTCCAAAAGTGCCACATTTTTGATTCCATGATAGTTCAATGCCCAATAGATATAGCTGGCTTTGAGAAGATCTTTAGGCTCATTAATTGGCGCATACAAAACGACATCCGTTTTTTCATCGATACCCAATGCGCTGATCTCTTTTTCGATTTCAGCGATAGGACGTACAGAAAGGAATGTGCCGTTATCAAAACGCCATTTACCGATTGACGTATGTGCCGCACCTGCAATGTGTTCGAGCTCATAACCAGTTCCATCCGAAACTTCGATAATACGAATTTGTGCATCGTTTTGATGCTCACTTAGCCACTGCGGAGTTACCAACGGTTCTATGGCCAAAAGAGAGACGGCAGCGGTGATTAATACACCTAATATTTTCATAGGGTTCCTTTAAATAATTTACCAATAATAGAGAGTAAGGACTTAAAGGATAATTTTTTTCTTTTACTAAATCATTAATGAAGGATCTATTTTTGGCTGCTGGAAAAGATCCTTTAGATGGTAGGAGAATGGAGAGACTATAGAGACTGCTACCATCCGTCTTGGGCATGATTATCATGCTTTGATTTCTTGTAGTTGCGAGCATTCACCCTTTTCTCGAGCTGATTCTGGGCATAAAAAAGTTCCTCTTTGACCGTTTCGATACTCTCATCACCAGCACGAAAATCGAGAATTTTCTGCCCTAGCGCTTCGAGCACCATATATTCGTCTTTGTAAAGCTTTACGGCTCCATTTTTTTCTAAAAAGCGGAAATTCATATCGACTTTTTGATCATACTGTTCTTTGGTAGGATGTTCGCTTTTGGCAAGGTAGGAGAGAATACCGTTGACAAAACGCCCAAGCAAGCGAATGTAACGGAGTCTTTTCGCATTTTCTTCTTTAGATTCGCGCATGCACCCTCGGTTAATGATTAATAGTTATAATTATAGCTCTTATTTTGATAAAAGGTTTTTTCGTGAAAAAATGGCTTCTCTCTTTACTTGTAACAACAACTGCGATAATGGCGGATTATACCGCACAACCCATAACTCAAAAATTGCTCGATTCAAAAATCAAAATTATTGATATCCGCACCCCTGGCGAGTGGCAAACTACGGGAATCGTCAAAGGCTCGATTCCTATTATGTTTTTTGATGAGAGTGGCAACTATGATCTTAACGCTTTTGTGGGTGAATTAAATAAAAAAGTAAAAAAAGGGGAATCTTTCGCTCTTATTTGCAACAGCGGCAATCGTACACGGATGCTAGGGTCCCATTTAGGTCAAAAAATGGGCTACAACGTTATCGATTTGCAAGGGGGGATCCAATACGCTATTTCGAAAAAAATCCCTATTGAGCCCTACAAACCCAAACCCTAAATGGTTCGGTTCCTCTTTTTTTTCATCACGCGTTTAATCGCTATTTTTCTGCTTATAGCCCTCATTGGCGCTCTCGTTGGAGGAGGGCTCTATCTGCTTTTATCGTAAAAATTCAAGCAGTTCGATATATTCTTTTTCGATACCACTGAGACTGTCCAACATTCGAATTTCATCGATACCTGGATTTTCACTCAAAAATTCCCGTCGCCACTGTATATTATCTTGCAACTCTTTGAGCCCTGTGGTTAAATATTCAACCATTTGATCAATTTCAGTCCCTCGAAGCACTCCCTCGGTATCCGCTTTGTAAAATAATAAAGGGAAATCTCCCATCTCACCTGAGAAACGAAAATCTTCGGCTATATTGTGAACAATCGCTTTGATCCGTTCACCTTTAATGACCCGTTTGGACATCTTTTTCTCCTCGACTTTGATTCTACCATTTTAGTTCTTTTTGGTATAGGAGTTGCTTAGAGTAAACATCTACGCCTCAAAAGGTACGTCCGCTTTATGGAATCGTTGCAACTCAAAACCAAATTGCTGTATTTACTCTTGAGTGTCGCACTTGGACTTATTGTTGTCGGTTTTGTAGGCTATTTTAACCTTTATACGATGAAAAAACATGTTGACACCCTCTATTTTGGTTCTCTCGTACCACTAAGTGAGCTTGGCTCCATAAACGATGCCTATCATCATGAGCTGGAAGCTGGCATCTACCGCTGGAAAGAGGGAGATATCAGTGACGATGATTTAGCCCGCAATCTAACATTGGGGTTGGAGCACGTGAATCAAATGTGGGCAAGCTATATTGCGCATCACAAACGTCCCGAAGAGCTCCCCTATATCCACTATACCGAAACGCAAATTGACATCATGCAGCGTTATTTTGAAGAGATACGCTCACTCGCATCCAACCATACACGCCGAGCAACGATTTCCGTAGTGACTCTCTCTGATAATGTTACCTCTATCCACAACACCATCTCCAGCCTCATCTCGTATGAAATCGCAGCTGCGAAATACGAACGCTCCATCCTCATCTCTCATCACGAAAATTCGTTGATGCAACTCGCCATTATGCTGGGAGTCATCTTACTTGGAGTTATGGGATTTGCGTGGCGTATTTTTATGCAAATCGAAATTCAACAGCAGCAGCTTCTCGAATCTTCAGAAGCACTCCAGCATCTCAATATCAAGCTTGAACAAGCTTCCTATACCGATACCCTTACAGGAATTTTCAACCGCCGCTATTTCAATCTCGTCTATGAACGCGAGTTTAAACGTGCCTTACGTGCCGGAAAAACGATCATTTTTATCATGGTTGACATTGATTTTTTCAAACAGTACAATGACACGTATGGTCATTTGCAAGGAGATGTCGCGCTTCAAAATGTCGCTCACATTCTTAAAAGCTCATTATTGCGACCGGGGGATTTTGTTTTTCGTTTGGGGGGAGAAGAGTTTGGGATTATCCTCACCGAAACGGATTGCTCCAATGGCCGTAAAATGGCAGAACGGCTACGATTTAACGTCGAATCTCTCAACATGGAGCATAAAGGGAATAAAAAATCGGGGGTTGTTACCATATCGTTGGGCGCTATTTGCATCACACCGACCGCCAGTATGAACAATGAAACCCTGTTACGCAGCGCAGATATCAATCTTTATGCGGCCAAAGAGCGCGGACGCAATCAGGTCGTCTTTACGACAACTCTGTAAAATTATCTTTTAAATCCAAACCCTAATTTTTCGAGCTGTTCACGGACTTTTTGGGCAATATCCCCTTGAAATTCCATCCATCCCTCTTTGATCGCGCCGCCGCAAGCAAGCGATTTTTTAAGAGCGGAAAGAGCTTTTTGCCCATCCGCTTCACTGAGACTAAAAGGGCCGGTCAGAGTCACAACTTTCCCTTTACGTTTCTCTTTTTGAAAGACGAGACGGTGTGCTGAAGGGTCCAGCAGAGTCATCGTTTTTAAGGTTTTTTCCTCATCAACGCTCCACCCCTCACCCCAAGAAGCTCCTAAATCCAATGAAAGTTTTTGCCCCTTAGCCATTGTTCTCTCCCACGTAGACAAAACGTTTGGCTCCATTTTCGGTTAACCCGTCAAACATCTCGAGCGGTCGAATCCAAAGTCCACGCTCACCATACAATGGACGATAGACGACAACCTCTTCAAGCGTTTCAGAGTGTTTTGCCACGCCGATCACCTCGTAATAGGTCCCCTTGTAATGGCGGTATAGCCCCTCTTTAAGCACGGATTACCTTTTGAACAAGGGCACTTACCCCCTCAACCTCCAGCTTACCGCTGTTTGCCATCATCAGTATCGGATTCATGCAATAGCGATTGTTATCGTACACTACGACCACGATTTCATCGTTTTCTTGAAGAAAATTGGTTTCACCAAAATGGGTATAGCGTGTCGCACCGATGCTGATAACCGCTTGCTTGGGAAAGCCTGCTTCTTTTAGATACTCACTGATAGGCTCTAGTGGTCCCGTATCTTTTTGGGTATTGATTTGGTTGCTCATCCACTCAATGAGCTTATCGTAAAAATAGCTGTATCCCGTGAGCTCAACATCTTCACCATAACGCATGAGCATCCCGTCACGTCGTAAAAAGGAGGCAATCCGATAGCTCTCCATCACTCCGCCACGCTCAAAATGATCGATAGGGATAAGAGTGTCTGATAGCCCCTTGGAACATTCTCCCCAGTTTTTTTTGTGGCTAATTTTAGGAGCACCCTCGATGCGTAGAGAACAGTCATTATAGGCACCGAAAAATTTTGGGGTAATTTGCGTAATATTCCCAAGGATATCGTAGGTCAAATCACAAAGGAGTGCCACTTCCGGTTCAATTTGGACATTGCATGGCTCGCTTGGGAGAATGATCGTATTGCTACTAAGGGGATACGTCCCTAAAAAATCAGGACGATTGGGGATATAAAAAGGGAACATCCCCTTGGGAGCGTTTGGGTCATCGGTGATGACTTCTTTGAAATCTTCACTCTCTCCCGCTTGTTCGAGATGGAGGGCAAAGTTTCCGGCAACGCCTAGTCCAATAAAGCTATTATACTTATCCATTATTTTCCTCTTCTCGTCATCCCCGACTCGATCGGGGATCCAGCTAGATTCCCGCCTTCGCGGGAATGACAAAAACTTTATAATGTGCCACTTGCTTTTGCCTCAGCAAACTCTTCATAGCTACCCATAAAGTCGGTATATGTCCCATCAAGGTGCAATTCAATAACACGTCCAGCGAATGCGTCGAGAAGCTCACGGTCGTGACTCACACAAATAACATTCCCCTCAAACGCTAACAACGCTTCACCCAATGCGATAATCGCTTCAAGGTCAAGGTGATTGGTAGGCTCATCGAGCACGAGGAAATTCCCCCCCTCAAGCATCATCTTAGAGAGCATCATACGATGTTTTTCTCCCCCTGAAATCTTCTCAACACTTTTCTCTTGCTGTTCGCCGTTAAAAAGCATACGCCCTAGACAGTTACGAATTTCCGAGATTTCACGCTTAGGATCAAACCCACGAAGCCAATCGTATAATGTTCCATCGCCTTTGATCTTATCGGTCGTATCTTGAGGGAAATAACTGTACTCAATCGTTGCTCCCCATGTGACCGTTCCAGAAGTAGGTTTAAACTCTTCCATAAGAATTTTACACAAAGTCGATTTACCCGCACCATTGGCACCGATAATCGCAATTTTTTCACCCGGAGCTACCAAAATGTCAAAATTATGCAAGACATTCAAATCGCCATAACTGTGAGAAACATTAGCAACACGCAATGCTTCATCTCCCATCGGACGTTTCGCCTTAAAAACGATACTGGGGTCACGACGGCTTGAGGGTTTAATATCTTCAATGCTCATTTTATCAAGTTGCTTTTGGCGTGAGGTTGCTTGTTTTGCTTTGGATGCGTTCGCCGAGAAACGACGAACAAAGGCTTCGAGTTGCTCTTTTTCTTTTACTTGCTTATCTCGATCAAGTTGCATTTGGTTTGCCATGATGGTGGAGGCCATATACCAATCATCATACGTTCCTGTAAATTCACGGATTTTTTGGAAATCGACATCGAGGATGTTCGTGACAACGGCATTAATAAAGTGACGGTCATGCGAGACAATAACCAATGTCCCCGCATGGCGCTGAAGTTCACGCTCCAACCATCCAATCGTCTCGATATCCAAGTTATTCGTCGGCTCATCGAGGAACAAAACATCGGGTTTTGGATAAAGAACTTGCGCTAACAAGACTTTAAATTTTTCTGATGAAGGGAGAGTAGACATAAGCTCTTGATGATGCTCAGCACTAATTCCCACTGTTTCCAAAATTTTTGCGATTTGGACATCGTATTCGTAGGTCGGATCTTCTTCAACTGAAATCATTTCCAGTTCTGCAAGACGATCGTTGGTTTTATCGTCCTCAAAATCACCTGTGGCGTAGAGAATCTCTTTCTCTTTAATTGCATCATAAAGACGTTTATTTCCGAATAAAACGGTATCGGCGATGGTGAAATCTTCATAAGCAAACTGATTTTGCCCCAAAATACCCACTTTGAGTCCCGGCTCAATAGAAACATCCCCTTCGTAATCTTTGATCTTACCGCTAAGAATATTTAAGAACGTTGTTTTTCCTGCGCCATTGGCTCCAATGAGACCATAACGCTTATTGCGGTCAAGTTTGAGGTTAATCCCCTCAAATAAAACTCGACTTCCAAAACGCATTGCTAATTTTGTGACTTGTACCATAGTATGTATGCTCTCTTTTCGAGGGTTTTAAATGGCGCGATTATACTTAAAAGCATATAAGAGAAGGCTTATCATTCCAGCCTATAAAACTTGTTGATTTAAATCATTTTTATTTAACCTATTTTTTTGTAAAATATTACAAAATTATCACATTTTGGATTATTTATGAAACTTTCTGAAGTCGAGTCGCTCCATCACATGCTTCGTAATGCCCAAGATGTTATCAAACACCAAGCAAACGAGCTCGCCGCTTTGCTGGAATCTAAAAATCAAGAACTTCAAGAAATATTGGGAAATATCGATCAAATCATTTGGTACATCGACATTACAACCCTCACATTACAATATGTCAACGATGCTATCGCCCCAATTTTTGGATATACCAAAGAAGAGTTTTTACTCGACAGCACCCTCTGGCAACAATGTATCCATTCGGATGATCGGCCATTGGTCCGTTCCCTTTTTGAAACCCTTCATCCAGGGACATCGCAAGAGATTCGTTTTCGTATTTATAACGCCGGCGGTGAACTTCGATGGCTTAATAGCCGTATCTATCATAACGACAAGCTTCATTTTTTTGTCGGGGTCACCAGTGATATTACCGAGTCTAAAATTCAAACGGAAGAGATTGCTTTTTTAGCTTATCATGATCCGCTTACCCTGCTTCCCAACCGATCCAAGCTCAAACTGCAACTTCATTCACGATTAGAACACTCTATTTCATCTCCTTTTGCCCTCATTTTTATCGATTTGGACAATTTTAAAAACATCAACGATACGATGGGGCACGAAGTAGGAGATCAAATCTTAATCGATGTCAGCCACAGACTTCGTGAGCTCACAGGGGAGAGCCATTTCCCTTCCCGTTTTGGAGGAGATGAGTTTGTCGTTTTATTTAATACAACTAATTCTCAGACCATAAATGACTTTTGTACACAACTCATTCACGCATTTAAAAACCCTTTTGTTATCAACGATATCCCTTTTTTCCTCTCCTCCTCCATCGGTATATCAACATACCCCCAAGACGCCAGCAATCCTGAGGATTTAATCAAATACGCCGATACCGCCATGTATGAGGCTAAAAATAATGGAAAAAATCGATTTGTCTATTATCAGGCCTCAATGCAACGTGCCATCCATAATTTTCTCCATATTGAATCGCTTATACGCGATGGATTAAAGCACCAATTTTTTGAGCTCTATTTTCAACCGCTCCTCAACTCTCAAACTTTTACACTGCAAGGCTTTGAAGCGCTCATGCGACTTCCTCATCCCACAGAGGGCTTTATCACTCCGGATGTTTTTATCTCTGTTGCGGAAAAAAATGGAGATATTCTTCTTATCGGTCAAGAAGTTCTCAAACAAGCCTGCGATTTTATTCAAGCCGTTCAAAAAATTTATGCCCAACCTTTTTATGTGGCGATTAACGTATCCACCAAACAACTTCATCAAATCCGATTTGCGCATGATTTACTCGACTGCATGAGACAACGCTCCATCCCGCCCCACTTTTTAAAAGTGGAACTTACCGAAAGTGCCGTTATGGACAATATTGATATTGCCAGCCGTCAACTGCATATTCTAAAAGAGGGAGGAGTTCACATTTCGCTCGATGATTTTGGTACAGGCTATTCCTCTTTCGCTTACCTGGCACAGCTTCCCATCAGTACTCTCAAAATTGACAAATCTTTTATTCAAACACTTCATGAAGTCGATTCAAACCGTCATATCATTGAAGCCATTTCCAACCTCGCGCATGTACTTGAAATGGACGTTACAGCAGAGGGGATCGAGACCGAAGATCAATTTAATTTTTTAGCCAAACATCAAATCGATACCCTGCAAGGCTACCTTTTCTCCAAGCCTATTACACGTGATACCATATTGAAGAAACTTAGCTCGCCAATACCATTTTTTGTCCCTGAAACAACCATGGCATTTACCATTTAAGCTCCAATGACTATTATTCTTTGTGATTTAACACTCACTTCACCTTTTTTAACATTAACCTAAGATTGGAGCCGATAAAATAAGCTTAAGGATTATGCTGGTAATAGTTCGATTTTTCTCACGGAGCACAATGTGACACAAATTTATGTCGGGAATATTCCCTACGGCAAAGATGAAAATGATCTTAAAGATCTTTTCGGACAATACGGTGAAGTTAGTTCAGTTAAATTCGTTAACGACAAAGAAACAGGACGTTTCCGCGGTTTCGGTTTTGTTGAAATGGTAAACCAAGATGAAGCCAATAAGGCAATCACAGCACTTGAAAATAGCGATTTTGGCGGACGTACACTTCGTGTAAACGAAGCTCGCCCACGTGCTCCACGCCCTCCACGCGAAACACGCTGGTAATATAATACAAACCCCTTTTTTGGGGTTTTCTACTTTTTTTCTCTCTTTTTTTTTACCTTAACTATTTGGATAAACTATGACCTATACATTAACGGATGAATTTATTGAATTGTATAAATTACTCAAAATTCTTGACCTCGTCGATACGGGCGGCCAAGCCAAAATGATTATTGAGCAAGAGCACGTTACGCGCAATGGAGAACTTGAAACGCGTAAACGGGCAAAAATACGCAAGGGTGATCAAATTCACGTTGGCGATATTGTTATCAATGTCAATTGATTATTAATAGAGTTTTAACTATAATTGCGTATCTTGAAACACGCGTATGGCCAAAAGGGTTTAGTAACCGATGAAAAATAAAAAAATGATGCTAGTCGGCTTTATCAGCGCAGTAACATTAAGCTTTGCCCTCTCCACTTCTTTGGTCGCAAAGAGTGATGCACAGCCCCTCCCCTCTGAAGCCTCTGTAGAAGCATCTCGTCTCCAATCATTGGCAAAATATACGAAAGTGCTTAGTATCGTTGAGCAATACAATGTAGACAGTCTGGGGATCGATCAGCTCGTTGACAAATCTTTACAGGGGATGCTCTCCAATCTTGATGCCCACTCTACTTTTTTAGATAAAAAAAGCTTTGATTCTCTCAAAAGCCAAACAGAGGGTGAATTTGGCGGACTAGGAATCACTGTGGGAATGCGTGACAATGCCCTCACGGTTATTGCCCCTATCGAGGGGACACCCGCGGATAAAGCGGGAATCAAAGCGGGCGATATTATCTTAAAAATCAATGACAAAGCTACTCTTAGTATGACCATTGACGATGCTGTTAGCCTTATGCGCGGTACTCCAAAAACGCCTATTGATCTCACCGTTGTCCGCAAGGGCGCGGGTGAACCTCTTAAATTTCACATTATTCGTGAGATCATTACCGTTGAATCGGTTTACACCCGTACTATTGATGAAAATATTCTCTATATTCGTGTTACCAGTTTTGATAAAAAAGTTTCCGCTGATGTTAAATCAGCCATTAAAAAACATGCTTCTAAAAGCAAAGGGATTATCCTTGACCTGCGCAACAATCCGGGGGGACTTCTCGATCAGGCCGTTGAGCTAACCGATCTCTTCGTCGATGAAGGGGTCATTGTTTCTCAAAAAGGGCGTAATAAAAGCGATGATATCAGTTACAGTGCTACCAAAAAAGCCACTGTTACCACCCTTCCTCTTGTCGTTTTGGTTAACGAAGGTTCAGCCAGTGCTTCCGAAATCGTGAGCGGAGCGATTCAAGACCTCAAACGCGGAGTGATTGTCGGAACCAAAACCTTCGGAAAAGGAAGCGTCCAAGTGGTCATGCCAATCACCGATACCGAAGCAATCAAGCTTACCATTGCCCGCTACTATCTCCCAAGCGGACGAACGATCCAGGCCGTTGGGGTTATCCCCGATGTTGAAGTGGATGCGGGAGAACTCAAAAAACGTGAAAATGGTTTCAATCTCAAAGAAGCGGATTTAAAGAAACATCTAGAGAGTGAGCT
>JAUYSQ010000258.1 GCA_030696285.1 Sulfuricurvum sp.
TGCTATTAGAAACGCTTTTTAGCAGTTTATTACCTCTCTTGACTTAGGTCAAAACTTTCTTTTTTGAATTACTTTATAATATATGAAGTGCATGAATTATTTCATAGCATCAGGAAACTTTAAGGATTCTGCCCATTAAGCGGGTAGATTATGAGTAATCCCATTAAGGAGGCTTCAATGTCCATGGAACGAAGAGAATTTTTGAAAAGTGCTGCGGCAGCGTCAGCGGCAACAGCAATTGGTATGGCAGTTCCTGCCAAAGTAGAAGCGGCAGCGGCTCAAGCTGAAAGCGGCTGGCGTTGGGATAAATCGGTATGCCGTTTCTGTGGAACAGGATGCGGTGTTATGGTTGCTACCCAAAACGACAAGATTATCGCAGTTAAAGGCGATCCGGCAGCACCTGTCAATAAAGGGCTGAATTGTATCAAGGGATATTTCCTTGCTAAAATCATGTACGGCGCAGACCGCTTGACGCAACCGCTTTTGCGTGTCGGTGCAAATGGTGAGTTTAGTAAAAAAGGGAAATTTCAGCCGGTGAGCTGGGAAAAAGCTTTTGATGTTATGAGCGATAAGTTCAAAGAGACGTATGCAAAAAATGGCCCTACATCGGTAGGTATTTTTGGATCGGGTCAATATACGATTCACGAAGGATATGCGGCATTAAAGCTGATGAAGGGTGGATTTAGATCGAACAACCTTGACCCAAATGCACGTCACTGTATGGCTTCTGCGGTTGCTGGATTTATGCAAACGTTTGGTATTGATGAGCCTGCCGGATGTTATGATGACATTGAGTTGACGGATACAATCGTCTCGTGGGGAGCCAATATGGCGGAGATGCATCCGATTCTTTGGTCACGTGTATCCGATCGTAAACTCACCAATAAAGCAAAAGTAAAAATATTTAATCTCTCAACATATACCACTCGAACATCCGATTTGGCAGACGTTGAGATTATTTTCCGTCCTAACTCCGATTTGGCGATTTGGAACTATATTGCGCATGAAATCGTTTACAATGCACCAGAAGCCATTGACTGGAAGTACGTCAAAGATAATACGGTATTTACCACAAGCTGGGTAGATACCGGATATGGAATGAGACCAAAAATCGATCATGCCAAATATAAATCTAGCGAACTCGATACTGTAGCTAAAGAAGCTTCTAAAAAAGTAAGTAAACTTGAAGCTCCTGCATTGGCTCCTTTTGGATACAAAGAGGGTGAAGTCATGAAAATGACCCATACCGCAGGTACTACACCGGGTGAGAACTGGGTGATTTCGTTTGAAGAATTTAAACGTGGATTGGCTCCGTATACCCTCGATTATGTAGCATCGGTTGCTAAGGGCAATCCGGATGAGGATATCGAAGCATTTAAGAAAAAACTTAAAGCATTAGCGGATGTATACATCGAAAAAAATCGTAAAGTTGTTAGTTTCTGGACAATGGGGATGAATCAACACACCCGTGGAACATGGGTAAATAGCCAATCATACATGGTACATATGTTGTTGGGTAAACAATCCAAGCCGGGTTCAGGGGCGTTCTCGCTTACTGGTCAACCATCAGCGTGCGGAACAGCGCGTGAAGTAGGAACCTTCAGTCATCGTCTCCCTGCGGATATGTTGGTTGCAAATCCGAAACACCGTGCAGTATCTGAAAAGATTTGGAAACTCCCTGATGGAACACTCAATCCTGTTCCGGGAAGTCACTATATGCAAATTATGCGTGATCTTGAAGATGGCAAAGTAAAATGGGCATGGGTTCAGGTTAATAATCCGTGGCAAAATACGGCGAATGCCAACCATTGGATTAAAGCCGCTCGTGAGATGGATAACTTCATCGTCGTTTCCGATGCCTATCCGGGTATCAGTGCCAAAGTTGCCGATCTCATCTTGCCAAGTGCGATGATTTATGAAAAATGGGGCGGTTACGGGAATGCTGAGCGTCGTACACAACAATGGCGTCAGCAAGTTACTCCAGTTGGACAAGCAATGCCAGATTTATGGCAAACGATGGAGTTTGCAAAACGCTTTACTCTCGCTGAAGTATGGAAAGGATGGAAACTCCCTAATGGGGTTGAACTACCGGATGTTCTTGATAAAGCTGCGGCGATGGGGTACAAACCTACCGATACACTTTTCGATGTATTATTTGCGAACCCTGAAGCAAAAAGCTTTGTATGGCCTGATCCAATCGGAAAAGGATTTACAAATACTGAAGCAGGCGGTGATAAGCGTAACGTTGTTGGAAGTGATGGCAAGCCGTTCAAAGGGTATGGCTTCTTTGTGCACAAATACATCTGGGAAGAGTATCGCAAATTCGGTCTTGGACACGGACACGACTTGGCGGATTTCGACACCTACCACCGTGTACGCGGTTTGAAATGGCCAGTCGTTAACGGCAAAGAGACCCAATGGCGCTTTAATGCTAAATACGATCCGTATGCAAAGAAAACCGGTCGTGAGTTTGCCTTCTACGGTGAGTTTAGCAAGGTTATTGCACAAGGGACATTGAATGGTCCAGACGCTACAAAACCAAAGGTTGATTTGCACAATAAAGCGAAGATTTATATGCACCCTTACATGGATCCACCAGAAGTTCCAACGACAGAATATCCATTGTGGCTCTGTACCGGACGTGTTCTCGAGCATTGGCACTCTGGTACCATGACAATGCGTGTCCCTGAACTCTATCGTGCGGTTCCGGAGGCTCTTTGTTATATGCATCCTCAAACAGCTAAAGATATGGGAGCAAAAGATGGGGAGCTTGTGTGGGTTGAATCACGACGTGGTAAAGTCAAAGCGCGTGTGGAAACGCGTGGACGTAACCGACCTTCTAGAAGTCTTGTGTATGTTCCGTGGTTTGATGAAAAAGTGTACATCAACAAAGTCTGTCTCGATGCGACTTGTCCGATAAGCAAACAAACTGACTTTAAAAAATGTGC
>JAUYSQ010000259.1 GCA_030696285.1 Sulfuricurvum sp.
TCACATTAGTTTGTACAAATACCCCAGGATTTTTGATGGAGTTATCGACATGGCTTTCAGCTGCGAAGTGAATTACTCCTCGAATATCGTATTGGGTAAAAAGTGATTCAACAAGAGGGTGATCACAAATATCCCCTTGGACGAAAATATGACGATCACTTTGCGGTGCATCGGAGAGATTTGCCATATCTCCGGCATAGGTGAGGAGATCAAGATTGATAAGACGGACATTAGGATATTTGGCTAAAAAGTAAGGGACAAAGTTACTTCCGATAAATCCGGCACATCCGGTGACTAAAATGGTTTTCATAATTTTTCTCCTAATTCTTTTAAACATTCACGGAGAGAATCTCTCCAATAAGGGATTGTAATTCCGAACTCATTTTTTATTTTTGCTTTATTAAGTAAGCTGTAATGAGGCCGAGTTGCCGGTGTCGGATATTGATCGGTGGTAATGGGGCTTACCTGACATGTGATTCCAGAGAGTTCAAAGATCGCTTTTGCAAAATCATACCAGCTTGCAGCACCTTCATTACTGTAATGGTAAATTTCTGGTGATTCATTTTTGATTTTAGGCAGGATCTCTAAAATCATTTGCGCAAGATCTCGTGCGTAGGTTGGTGTTCCTACTTGATCGAAGATAACGCCCAGACTATCGCGTTCACGACCAAGTCGAAGCATTGTTTTAACAAAGTTAGCTCCAAAAGAGGAATAAACCCATGAGGTTCGAATAATGATTGTATTTTTGGGTGCAACGCTTAGAATCGCATTTTCACCATCACACTTGGTGCGTCCATATACTCCTTGGGGGGAGGACGGATCGGTTTCGATATAGGGACGGTAATTTTGACCATTAAAAACATAGTCAGTCGAAACGTGTATGAAGGATATGTTTTTCTTTTTTGCAATTTTAGCAAGTAAAGAAACGGCACGATGATTGATCGTATTGGCGAGTTCTTCATCGGATTCGGCACGATCAACGGCGGTGTAAGCAGCGCAGTTGATAATCGTATCGAAGGTATTATTGTCGAAATAATCTTCCAGTTTGCACAAATTGCCAAGATCGAGAGTGTTTCGGTCGGCAAAAGTAAAGGTATGTTGTGGATAGGAATTGCTTAGCGCGTGCAGTTCACTTCCCAGCTGTCCGTTGGCTCCTGTTACCAGAATATTAGGCATAGAGATTGTCTCCGAAGGTAAAATGATCGGCATTGGCGAACAATGGCTGCTTGGTATCTTTAGCCGAGAGCTGGAGTTTTGCAGTTTCTGCAATCCAGTCGATATTTAAAGCGGGATCATCAAAGGCAATTCCTCTATCACATTCAGGGCTGTAGTAATTGTCAACTTTATACGCAAACGTACATGTTTCACTCAATACGACAAATCCATGAGCAAATCCTCGTGGGATTAACATTTGCCGTTTGTTCTCACTGGAGAGACGAACGGCGACATGGTGACCGAATGTTGGAGAACCTTTGCGTATATCAACAGCAACATCAAGAACCTCACCCTCGATAACTCGAACGAGTTTGCTTTGAGCATGAGGAGGGAGCTGATAGTGTAATCCGCGTAAGACGCCATAACTGCTGGAAGATTCATTGTCTTGGCAAAAAGGGACGTTAAATCCTAAAAAGGCTTCAAGTTTAT
>JAUYSQ010000261.1 GCA_030696285.1 Sulfuricurvum sp.
TCAATGTTGATTTTTTAAAAATCGACGGTTCCCTTATCCGTACGATCGATCAAAATTCACGCCACAGAATTGTCGTTGAATCCATCGTTGATTTCGCTCATCGTATCGGTATTGAAACCATAGCCGAGTTCGTCGCAACCGAAGAGATACTCACCATTATTACTGAGCTTGGGATTACGTATTCGCAAGGGTATTATACCGGCAAGCCAAAATCGCTTAACTAACTCGCAAACCCGCTTTTAAAACTATCTTTGGCGACTACAATCTGTTTTTGTTTCTCTTTACGCGCCGTGTCTTTTTCGACGAAGATTTTTTCACGGGTTTTTGGGTCCATCTCGGTGTAATACATCACGGCTGAATAGGTTCCAGGGGTCGGGGTAAAGACCTGTGCTTGTTCTGGATTCATCTTGAGCTCATCGGTAGTAAAACGCTTCAGATCGTGCATATCTTTCTCCGTACATCCCGGATGGGCGGCGATCAGATAGTAGGTCAAAAACTGCTTTTTCCCCTCTTCTTTGTTCAATTTATCGTAGAGCTTTTTAAAATCGACAAGGGTTTGCTTGCCGGGTTTGTTCATCAGATGAAGAACATGATCCGACGTGTGTTCGGGAGCGACTTTCATCTGCCCCGAAATGTGATGACGCACCATCTCTTTGAGATAGTCATACCCTTGGCGTTTGTCTTCGTTTATAAGGTCATAGCGCACCCCTGAAGCGACAAACGCTTTTTTAACGCCTCGAACTTCACGCAAACGTCGTAAGAGATTAATAATACGGGTATGGTCGACTTTCATCGATTTGCACAAGTGGGTGTCATCGACGCACCGCTGATGATCGCATGTGCCGTGCTTGAGTTTTTTATTGCACTCATATCCGTACATATTTGCCGTGGGGCCTCCTACGTCGCTGATGATCCCTTTGAAATCTTTATACTCGGTAAACTGTGTTGCTTCAGCTAATATCGACTCTTCGCTTCGCGTGCGGATAGTTCGTCCCTGATGAACGCCAATAGCGCAAAAGTTACACTCTCCCCAACATCCCTGATGGGTCATAATCGAAAATTTGATCGTTTCCAAACATTTTACTTCTCCTTGGGGACGGTGATAGGGATGAAGCTCCCGGGTAAAGGGAAGTGCGCTGACCGCATCCATTTCATTCTCATCGAGATAATCGGCAGGAGGATTTTGGATACTGTAGCGTCCGTCTACCTCTTGGCACAATCCCTTAGCACTAATAGGGTCGTTATGATTATAAAACATATCGAAAAGGTCGATGTATTTTTCTTTATCCGCCAAGCACTCCTGATGAGAAGGCAACGTTAAATATCCCTCACGCGGCTCTTTAGAGATATAACAAACTCCGCGTATATCGTACGGTGATGTTCCCTCTTCAAGGGCTTTTGGGAGAGCAATAATCGCTCCCTCACCCATCCCGTAGATTAAAAAATCAGCTTTGGCATCAAAGAGAATCGGCTTGCGAAGTTTATTCGTCCAATAATCATAATGGCTCACACGGCGTAAACTTGCTTCTATCCCCCCTAGTACGATAGGAACAGTATTTTTAAAATACTGACGGATGAGATTGGTATAGACAAGCACTGCGCGGTCGGGGCGCTTATTGTTGACACCGCCTGGGGTGTAATCATCGCTGTTGCGAAATTTTTTGGTTGCCGTGTAGTTGGAGACCATCGAATCGACACTTCCGCCACTCACTCCCCAAAAAAGTCTCGGCTCTCCCAAACGTTTGATATCAACATCACTGGTAATATCAGGCTGTCCGATAATCCCGACACGATACCCCTCACGCTCTAAAATCCTACCTACGGCCGCTATGCCGATAAAAGGGGAGTCGATATAGGCATCACCGTTGACGAGGATGACATCGCACACATCCCACCCTCGCGCATCCATTTCAGCGCGGGTTGTGGGTAAAAATCGGAAGGTTTCAGGAAGGTTTGTTTTCATAACGTGATTGTAACATATCGTTGTCATCCTCGGGCTTGACCCGGGGATCCATCCCATGCATTTAAAAAAACAATATAGCTGGATTCACCACAAGGGCACTTCGCCAGCCTACGCAGGAATGACGGAAACTAAAAACCTACGGTATAATAATTTTATGGAAAATAATCTAAATCAAGAGGTCATCGAGCACCTCATGCACCCCAAAAACTACGGCCCGCTCGAAAACCCTACAGGGGTGGGGGTCGGACACAGCGAACAAACCGGCGAGTTTGTCATCTTTTATGTGCATCATGAAAACAATATCCTCAACCAAGTCGGTTACGCCACAAACGGTTGTCAAGATACCGTCGTCTTTGGATCCATGTTTACCGAGATGATCAAAGGGGAAACCCTAGACTACGCCAAAGAGACCGCTCAAAAACTTCGTGAAAAAGTAGCCCTCGGACCTGCAAAGCAGCAAGCATGTGCCCAGATGGTTCTTACGGCTTTTGAAGCGGCAGAAATAAACGAACGGCATAAAGAAGAAGGGATGGAAGAAGAACTCCATGCTATCGAAATAGGAATGGACTGTGAGGTAGAATTATGATCGATGCAACACTTTTTCGACGAAAACATCAGCTTTGGCTACGCGTCGCTTTTGCCTCGTTTACTACGACGAATTTGCCCATCAAAAATCGTCTGTATGAGTTTTCAGCGATTCAATTTCGCCATCTAAAATGGGTTGCCGAAGATTTGCATAGCGGTGAGAGTGCCTACAATTACGAACGTGACGCCGGATTTGGTATCGAAGCTCAAACACTGTTTGAACTTCTAAATAGAACCGTTCGTGAGATAGAAGAGATACACTCTCTTTATGATGACTCGCAACTCTCACAACGAATGCTTCATGATGAACAGTATTTGCTTCAAACATTGCAAGACTATCTCGCAGATACCTCGTTGGATGAAACTTTG
>JAUYSQ010000262.1 GCA_030696285.1 Sulfuricurvum sp.
CGTTCGGGTAAAATCATGCGCCGTATTTTGCGCTCGATTGCCAAAGGCGAAGCGATTACTCAGGATATTTCGACTCTCGAAGACCCAAGCATTGTTGCTACTATCGAAGCAAAAGTCAAAGGGTAAACCTTAACTTTGCCCGTTATTCCCGCGTGAGCGGGCGAAGTACCTTTGAGTGAATCCAGCTTTATCCTCCCTTTATCTTTAAATCCGCTTCCATTGGCTATACTTACTTATCAACTTCTATCTTCAATGGGATACAAACATGAAACAAAAAATAGGTAAATTTCAAAATAGCATTGCAATGCTTGAGCTCAAAGAGCGGACTCTTTATCAAAATACTCTTATTTTAGGGGAAGAGGGGTCAGGAAAAACCCATCTGGCGAATAAAATTCGCCATTATGTAATGGCAAACGGTATTCCGACTCTTTATTTGGATTTTTCGGATCCAACGATAGAACAAATTGAAGAAAAATTTAAAGATGCAGACACATTTTTTTATCTCCGTTTTGAAGAGAGTGAAGCGTTTGATAATGCTCTCAACAAAGCAATTGAAGAGCGCCGTAACATTTACATGGCGGTTAACCCTAACTATTTTGCAAGCAAGCGAAGTGTTAAAAGCAAACTTTCCCAAACAATCCAAAAACAAGAATTATTGGAACATTATTACTATTTTTTCCATGAAATTGCCAGTCTTAACGGCTTTTATACCAAATTTGAGGACTTTCTCTATTATATTTTTGATCTCGTCAATCTCAAAAAATTCGGCTTTACGTTTCTAACGCAGCCGCATGAGATTTTTGAAGATCCCCGTATCAAGCTTCTCTTTACGTTCTTGTATTTGGGACGATGTTCGAATGCCCATTATTATAATACGGCAGTATTGCGAAGTTTAAAAACCAATACGTTTTATTATCAATACCGTATGGACAATCGTTCCCTTCTCTTTAACCCGATCCAAAGTGATATTGCAATTATTGACGATTAAAGCCTTTTGTTATTATAATTCGACCAATTTTTAGAGTTTAGTTAAGGGAGTGTACCGTATGGGAAGAGCGTTTGAATATCGTAAAGCGGCAAAAATGAAGCGTTGGGGAAATATGTCGAGAGTATTTCCAAAGCTGGGTAAAATGATTACGATGGCAGCGAAAGAGGGCGGAGAAGATCCTGATATGAACCCTAAGCTTCGCTCTGCTATTTTGACAGCAAAAGCGCAAAATATGCCCAAAGACAATATCGAAGCAGCCATCAAGCGTGCTAGCGGAAAAGACGCTACAACGATGTTTGAGATGAATATCGAGGGGAAAGCTCCACACGGTGCCCTTATTTTCGTTGAATGTGCTACGGATAACAATGCCCGTACCATTTCCAATATCCGTACCTGTTTTGGCAGAGGCAAGGGTGAGGCGCTTAACAATGGTGCGCTGGAGTTTATGTTCAGTCGTAAAGCAGTTTTTAGCTTTCCCACACCTGCTATGGATCTTGATGAGTTAGAACTTTCTCTTATTGATGCAGGTCTGGAGTCGATTGAAGAAGAAGAGGGTGAAGTGACCGTATATGGCGATTACACTGCATTTGGCGAACTTTCTCGTGCACTGGAGGAGATGGGTTTTGAGCTCACAAAAGCAGCGTTGGAGCGTATCGCCAACAGTCCTGTAGAATTTACCGATGAACAAATGGTCGACATTGAAAAACTCATTGATAAGCTCGAAGAGGATGAGGACGTTCAGGCAGTTTATACCAATATCGGGTGATTATACCGTCTACTTTTAACAATAAGTACGTATCCCGTCATACCCGCGTAGGCGGGTATCCAGCTGGATTCCCGTCTTCACGGGAATGACGAGAGCATATTGGATTAGTGAGATTTGGTATTATTCGTCGCTTTTCCCATGGTGTATCGTTGCATCGAGCAATAATGTTTTGGCAAAATGAGATTTTGTTCCTGAAGGAAAATGGGGATCTTTAAGTAAAACGGAAATTTTTTTACTCCCATGTTTTTCAATCAAACGCCGCAGTTTTCCCTCACCCATTCCGTAAGCAAAATCAGCCAAATACCAACTTCC
>JAUYSQ010000280.1 GCA_030696285.1 Sulfuricurvum sp.
GGAAAGAGTTGGTTGGTATTACAGCTTATGATGCATCATGCAATCGAAAATCCTCATTCAAAATCCTTTGCCTGGCTATCTGAAGATCCAACAGGATTAACAGCTCACAGAGCACAAAAAATTGCCACATCCATCCTTGGAAAAGAACTCAAAGAATTTACAAATCGAATCGTTATTTCCAATAGTCCAACCATTCAGGTTTTAGAAGAGCAGGGAAGGGGAATAAGTATTAATCCTTATTTTAATGATCTTAAAAAGAGTCTTGCTCCTTATGATTTAATAATACTTGATCCATTGATCGCTTTTTTTGGAGCGGATGAAAATAATAATGCTCATGCTCGAAAATTTATGCAACTCTTTACCGAATGGGCTTCAAGAGAAAATAAAACCATCGTATTCATTCATCACAGTACCAAAAATACAACTCAAGCCAGAGGGGCGAGTGCATTTACTGATGCAGTGCGTCTTGTTTATGAAATAAGTTATGTTACTAATAAAGATGGTACACCGGATGAAACTCGAAGCCATTTACGAAAAATTACCCTCACTAAAGATAATTACGGTGCTTCAAAACCACTGGGCGGTAAACAAATTGTTCGTCAGGTATTTCCTGAAGTTAAAACAGACGCTAGCGTTTTTATGAAGGACTTTTAAATGGCAAATAATCAACTCACGTTTAAAGAATTCGATATTGTCAAAAAGTTTGAAAATTCTAACGCGACCGTCAGTGAACTGCGTACAGGTGTTTTTGCTCCGATTGAAAAAATAAGTTCCACCTCTAAAACCTATACGCAATTTATCGAAAATCAAAAAAAACGATATATTGAAACAAGTTGGGGTAAAACGGTTATTAAAGGTAATATTCTTACACAAACACATAGAGACCTTCTGGATTGTTTATTTGCAGGTGCTAAAGAAATCAAAGAAGTCGATGGGGGAGCTATTGCCATTTATTTTTCAACGTCTGATATTTTGAAATCTTACAGTGGCACAACCTCACGTAATACCAAATGGCTCAAAGACAAACTAGATGAAATTCAAACAACGGCAATTGAATTTCGCACAACAGATGGTGAAGATTTTTACAGTTTCAATATTATTAGTTCTTTTGCTTACAGCACAAAGCATAAAAGCTTTGGAATTGTTATCACTCCTGAATATCGAAAATATTTCGAAGATCAACTTACTGTTAACTACACAAAAGAGCTCCCAAAATTGCTTAAAGTCAAAAGTGCCTTACTTCGAGCTATTATCCGTTTTTTCTGGACACATTCTCAATCCAGTACTATGAGCATTGAAAATCTTCTTCAAACAATCGGCTTTCCCATGGAATCTCTTCGAACGAAACAAACGGCTATGAAAGAAATCCGAGATAGCGCTGAACTTTTGCTAGATTATGGAATCACCTACGAACCAAAAACAAAACTCATATATCGTAAAGGTTCTTATGATAATAGTATTACCTTTATGGGTGCTCCTAACAAAACCAAAGAACTTCCGGGCCTTGAATAAGAATAGAGAGGGGCAAGGGAGAAAACCTTGCTCTTCTCTATTTCACTTCAGATATCTATATATTCTATATATATCTATAAATACCTATAGAAACTTCACAATATGACTTCGTTTATGTCATCAAATGACTTCGTTTATGTAGTATTTGACTTCGCCCATTCACAATATGACTTCGTTTGTGTCATCAAATGACTTCGTTCATCAAGTTTAGTAGTGAATTTTTTTCTCATCTTTAGAACAATATTTTAAAAACGAAGTCATTTTGTGGATAATTCATTCAAAATATGTTTTTAGACACTAAAAATAAAAATAAAAAATGACAAAAAGAATATTTTCACAATATGACTTCGTTTTTAAAAAAATAAATTTTAAAATCTTAAAAAAAAGTATAAAAAGACATTTTTTTCACAATATGACTTCGCTTTTAGAGCGCTATAATATCCAGAACAAGGCACTTTATTAATGTATAAAAATAAAAATAAATAAAAGTAGTAAAAAGCATTTTATTCACAATATGACTTCGTTTTTAAGAAAGTATGTAAGTCAAAAAAAGTTGGATGGTTAGTAGAAAAAAAGATATTTTGAGCATTAATACTAGCCTCAAAATTCTGAAGCTAGATAAAAAAAAGTAAAAGCTTATTTAGCAACTGCGTCTTTAAGCGTTGCACCCGCAACAAATTTAGGAACTGTAGTAGCTGGCTTACTGTAAGTCTTATCTGTACCTGGCACTTTCCCCTCTTTAGCGGCTTGAACAGCAGTTTTAAATGTTCCAAATCCTACTAATTGAACGTCTTCTTTGTTAGACAATGCGTCAGTAATAGCAGCAGTTACAGCTGTGATTGCTGCATCAGCTGCTGTCTTAGATGAGTAGTCTCCACATTTTTGAACCAGTTCAACAAATTGAGCTTTATTCATTTAAATCCTTTAGTATAAAGTTATGGTGTAATTATACCGCACACACGTGCTTTCAAAGAATTAATATGTCATTTTGACATCTATTTGTGACACACTCCAAAATCCCACTACACTGCCTTTACACAAAATGAGGGGAGGGCGCACAATGATTATCCATTTAGACCTCGATTGCTATTTTGTCTCCGCTGAACGAGTCAGAAGCCCTTATTTAAAAGGCAAACCCGTCGTTGTGGTAAAAAGCAGTGACAGAGCTATTTTTGCAAAAGAAGATACGAAATGCGTTATGACCCAGAGGGTAGGGGGATTTAACTCACTCTTTCAGCATGAAAAACAGTGGAGCCCCTACAACACTAATCAATGGAAAAAAGATTTTTTAGACGAGAAGGGGAGGATTCACGGTATCGTCATCGCCAAAAGCTATGAGTGCAAACCTTATGGGATAAAAACCGGAACAACTTTGAGCGATGCCTTACGCATGTGTCCGAATCTATTGGTAGTGCAGGGGGATCATCTTTTCTATCAACTCACCTCAAGCCGCCTTCGCGAATTCCTTCAAACTAAAATACCGGTCTTAGAACAATACAGCATCGACGAATTTTGGGGAGATCTAAGTGGTTGGGTGGAAGATGAGGATGTGTATGAGTTCATTGCAGCACTGCAAGAGGAAATATTAGAGAAGTTCGATCTTCCTATGTCCATTGGAGCATCCAGTGGCAAATGGGTAGCTAAACTAGCCACCGATTTTAATAAGCCCTACGGCATCACGATAGTTCCCAAAGAGTGCATAATTGACTTCGTTTCACCCATGAGTATTGATGAGTTTCCCGGAATCGGGAAAGCCCTTTCCAAACGTCTTGGAAGTTACAAGATAAAAACGTTAGGAGAGGTACTAGAATCCGCCCATATGCTTCAATCGTGGGGCAGGGTGGGTGAAGACCTGATCCGACGTATTAATGGCACTGACCGTGAGCAAGTGAATCCGCACCATGATCGCAAGTCCATAGGAATATCGCGTAACTTCACGGCAACCATGGATAGAAATGAGATAAAACGCCGAGTTATCATCCTATCACGTCATTTATCCCACACTATTGCCAAACTAGAAGTAAATCCAACCACTTATTCGTTTGCACTCAAATACAATGGCGGAGCCTCTTCCAGTATTTCCACCACCATTGACAGAGCATTCAGCGAAACACTGATGCGCCGTATTGCTGTTGAGACGATAAGTAAGATTGATAATCTACCTTACTACGGCATCCATAGCCTCTCCATGTCGGTCTCCAATTTTACGTCCGCAACAAAACCTAAAACATTTTCACTGTTCGACAGGGATGATGATGAAAAGTCTCGTGTTTTGGGGGATCAGATCACAAAACTTCGGGACAAGTATGGAGTAGATATTTTACGGTGTGCGATTGAGAAGGGGTAGAGGGAGAAAAACGAAGTCATATTGTGAAGTGAGTGCTCTAAAGAGATGAAACCTGCTTCGTAGCACAATAATCTCGAATGATCTTAGCATGATCAAATACAAGCTTATCATAGGGGATATCGTCGAGAGGATACACGAATGCTTCTTTCGCATCATCGGCACCTTCTGGTACTCCAAAAGCTTTGCAAACGTATACTATGGATACACAGTGAAACCTCGAATCCCGTGCAGGATCGGAATAGACACCTAATAATGATTTTATAGTTGTATCAAGAGAGATCTCTTCTTTCATTTCACGCACAACTGCAGTTTCTATCGTTTCTCCGATATCAACGAATCCGCCGGGCAATGCAAGCCCCTTAGGGGTGTTCAATCTCTCGATGAGGACAATGCCTTCAAATTCGCCTGTATCACTGTATATTTCAACTATACCGTCAACGGCTAAGAAGGGTGTTTGAATCATTAGCTGGCCTTTAGAAAGTGTGTTTTGACATTATAAACCAATCGACATTACCTTCTGGGTAAAATATCAAATAAAATTAATTCATATACTACTGGAGAACTATTGATCATACTGGACTTTGAAACCAATTCTGCCAATGTTCATGATGTGATTGAAGTTGCGGCGTTTCGGATTAAAAGAGAAGAGGGTGCTTATGTCATTGCCGATACTTTCCATCGCTACTATTTTTCCGAATATGAAGTAAATCCTTACGCTCTGGCAGTTCACAAACTCTCTCTGCAACGAATAGAACGATTACGAGCGAATGTTGATTATGCAGAGTATTTTGCAGAGGATCAGGAGTTTGTAGAGTTCTGTCAGGGGGCTAAAACACTTGTTGCCCACAATATAGCGTTTGAATTACGTCATATTGGTGAGCTAGTTCGCTTCGAAAAACACTTTTGCACGATGAAATCCAATAAGAAGATTGTTGGAGCCCTAAATGTCAGAGGAAGTCTTAAAAACCCGAAACTGCTCGAAACCTGCCGACATTACCGCATCGATTTTGATGAAGATCAGTATCACAGCGCCGTTTATGATGTTACGAAAACATTAGAAGTTTTGAACAAAATGAATAGCGCAGGAATACAGATTTAGGTATTAGAAAAATAAGTTTCTAAGATAGGGCATGGTAGTGGTCAATTTCACCACCGTTGTAGAGAGGTTTTCTGATGGTTTTAGCCAAATATTTTTTATTACGCTTAAAATATTTGTTTTCCGTTACAACGTATAGTTTGTAAAAAAAATACACAAAAATATAAATTAGTAGTATAATTTCTACTATTATAGTAGTAATATAAAGGACTTATATGCTTGAACGTAGTATTGAGACATTAGTAACAACGGCATTATCAATATCGCCTATCGTCCTTTTAAAAGGCTCACGTCAAGTTGGTAAGTCAACACTCTCTACTCATCTCAAACTGCATTATGTTGTATTGGATGACATCAGTATTCGCCTTAGTGTCAAAGAAGATCCTATCCGCTTTATTCAAAGACTTCCCAAGCCTGCTTGTATTGATGAGATTCAAAAAGCGCCTGAACT
>JAUYSQ010000266.1 GCA_030696285.1 Sulfuricurvum sp.
CATTTTTCTTGTTTTTTGACTATTGAAAAAACATCATTTACTGAGTTCGCTGTATAGACTTTAGTCATTAATTTGTCCCTTGCTTTGATACACTTTTTCAATTTCATTAATATGGTTTTCGAGCGTATTGATGGATCGGATGGTAGAGGATAACTTTTGGACATATTCTGGATGAAGAATACATTTTTGCAGAGCACGCGATAGACTCTGGGCATCGTTAGGCTCTACCAAAATCCCATCAATACCATCTTGCACAAAATCTTCCGGTCCTCCGCAACGGGTTGCAATTACTGGTCGCCCTGCACTTAGAGATTCTAGTAATGTTAGACCGAATATTTCGAGACAAATGGTTGGGTGTACCATGATGTCAAACGAATGATAGGCGTGTTCTATTTGATCATTCGCAATCTTGCCATGCCAGATTATCGGGAGATTCTGACTCTTCTCTTTTAGCTTGCGGGCATAGCGTTTTTCATCTTTGGTTGCTGCATCTCCGTAGATATGCAGTTCATAGTTCCCATTGTTCGGCAAAAGATTGAGTGCATCGATCAGAACATGCAGCCCCTTGACATACGATATTCGCCCAATATAGCCAAAGCGGATGGGACGATTATCGATAAAAGGTTCCAGTGGCAGATGGTTCAGTGGTGTAATACCATGAGGTATGATGCGAATACGCTCTTGTACAATGCCGTTTCGAAACAGTGTTCCGGCAATCGCGCGTGAGGGGGCGATAATGTTGACCTCACTCTGGGGCAGAGCATCGATTTGGCGCAATTTATGGGTTATTCCTAAGGGTATTTGAAAAGCTGGAGAGATGTAGGGAATATTTCGAATATTTTTGAGTTTTTTAGCGATATTTTGAGCCACTTCATAGGGTAGATGGCGAACTATTTGGGACCAAAAATCACCGCCGGGGACAAAATGGAGCGCACACGCCGTACAGTTTTCAGCCGATACATTTAGATTACAAATTTTATCATCCTGATTGAGTAATGAACCGCTGGGGCAGACGATCCCCCCATGGTGAGCGGTGATGATACAGGGTATATTAAGCGTTTTAGATACTTGTGATGTAGCGTATTTCCATCCATGAGCGTGGACTAAATCGGGTGTAATTTCTGATAATACATTTTTTAAGGCATTAAGAACAAAAGGCTGTAATTCGTAAGGACGATTGAAATCGATGCTCTGGCTGGAAAGGGTGATCTGGTGGATTGTGATGTTGTCTTGGTGCATCAACTCTATAGAGAGATCATCGAACGATGGAGATGTGCGTATCGAAACAATATGGAGATCATGACCGCGTTCGCTTAGCCCTATGACAAGATTTTTGACATACACCTGCCCGCCACCGTAGGAGGAAAAATAATCACCTGATGCAATAATGCAGAGTTTCATTTTTCACTACCAAAGAGGATAACTTTTCCAAACTTCGTTTCTCTCAATCTCAATACGATTCCAATAATAACGGTAACTCCAACTAAATATGAAAGTAAATAGAAGTAACCCGTAAAAATTTCTTGGACTATTAATAGTGGCACTATATGCCATAAATAAATAGGCAGAGATGCCTGTCCTATCTGATTAATGAGCGATAGTTTTATTGATGGAAAAACATGGGCTAGCTGTAATGTAATATAGATGAGTGAAAGATTGAATACAGCCCAACTTGCAGAATATAAAAAACTAATTTCAGCTTTGGAATTTAGAATAAAAATATCAACTGCACTGCACACAAATAGAATGCTAAGTATGAGCCAATTTAGATTAAATGATTTAGCATAATTTCTTAAATAATACCCAAATAGCAAAAAGACAAAGTCATAATAGAATCTTTTATCGCCCATGAAATAAAGACCATCAGTCTCAGCTTTAAAGCTATAGTAGCCTGTCCAGAGGATAGAAAACGTAAATGATATGAGCAACATCAATAATATATTTATTTTTAAATATTCAATAATATACAAATAAAGTATAAAAAGTAAAAATGCCGGTATAAACCAAAGATGAAACCATGGGTAGAGAGGATCAAGCAACCGCCCTTCCATCAAGCTGTATACGACGTAAGCAAAGATAAATGGGATTATCAAACGATGGAAATATTTTTTTGCAAGATCGGTGAACGGAACAAAAAATAATTCCTTTTTTAACATAAAGCCACTGATGCCGAAGAATAAAGGCATGTGAAATGTATAAATTGTATATTTAATATATCCAGTTAGTTCTCCACCGCTAAGGATATGTCCAAGAATCACAAGTAAGATTAGAATGCCTTTAGCAGCATCAAGTGTATGATTATACTTCATAAGTCTACCTTGTATTATTGTATTGGATACAAAATGAATTGTATTTTAATGAGATATTTGTAATTTCATAAGATTGAAAATATTAAAGCTTTTGATGAAAAT
>JAUYSQ010000033.1 GCA_030696285.1 Sulfuricurvum sp.
TCAATACCACGGCGGTGGAAGAGAGAGACAAAGACATTGATACAATCAAGGATGTGGACAAATCGAGATGAAAAAGTCCATACGTGATTCCGAAAAAAAGGATTGCCGTGAGGGTCGTTTGCAAAAAACCGTTGAAAAAAAAATCGGTTTTCATCGTGGCGAGACTGCGAAATGAGACTTCCAGTCCGATAGTGAACATCAAAAAGACAACCCCAAATTCGGCAATCGCTTCGAGAGTATGCGAGTCGGCCAAATGGCGCAAGTCAAATGCGTACGCCACCACCGTACCGGTCATAATGTAACCGATGATTTGCGAAACGCCCAAACGCTTCAGTATGAGATTAACGACTATCGAAATTCCCAGTGCAATCGTAAGATAATAGAGTGCCGATTCCACGATATGATTCCTTTTTATGTTCAATACTTCGTTATTGCGGGCTTCACGTGCCCCTTAGAGTAGATCCGCAATCTCAGATCCTGAATCAAGTTCAGGATGACAAAATACCTATTTGTGGTATTTTATAAGTCTTAACAGTATATAATGGCAGACTTAAATTACGACCCCAAAGCGTCGATACAAGTGCCCTTTTGGCCCATTATTCAACCAACAATGATTAAGGATTAGTTCAATGACCAAGTATATTTTTGTAACCGGCGGTGTTCTCAGTTCTCTCGGAAAAGGGATTACAGCCGCCAGCGTCGGCGCACTTCTCAAGCACTCCGGTATAAATGTCGGGATGCTCAAAATTGATCCCTATATCAACGTTGACCCGGGAACCATGAGTCCGTTGGAGCATGGTGAAGTCTTCGTCACCAAAGACGGTGCAGAGACCGATTTGGACATCGGGAACTACGAACGGTTTCTCAACGACTCTTTTTTACGCACGAGCAACTTCACCACAGGTCAAGTCTACAGCAGCGTCATCGAGCGTGAGCGCAGCGGCGGATATTTGGGTCAAACCATCCAAGTCGTTCCTCATATCGTCGGCGAAATCGTCGATCGGATCAAAAAAGCGGGCGAAGGGCACGAAATTCTCGTCGTTGAGCTCGGCGGTACCGTCGGAGATATCGAAGGATTGCCGTTTATGGAAGCGATTCGCACGATGAAGCATGATGACGAGGTAGAGGGGACATTTTTCATCCACGTTACCCTTATCCCGTTTATCAAAGCGGCAGGGGAGCACAAAAGCAAACCGACCCAGCACTCCGTCCAAGAGCTCCGCCGTATCGGTATCACACCGCAAATGATTATCGCACGCAGCGAAGAAAAACTCCCGAAAACATTTAAAAAGAAACTTGCCCTCGCATGTGATGTGAGCGGTGACAGCATCATCGAAGCGATGGATGAGCAAACTATTTATGCCGTACCTTTGAGCTTTTTACAGCAAAATATCCTTGCTCCGATCGCCAAAGAGCTCAATCTCGGCGATTTGAAACCCGATATGGAACAATGGGACATTTTGGTGAAAAAAATCGTCTCTCCAAAATACCGTATCACCCTAGGGTTTGTCGGCAAATATTTGGAGCTTAAAGAGTCGTACAAATCGCTCATCGAAGCGCTCATCCACTCAGGGGCACATCTCGATACCCGTGTTCATATCAACTGGATTGACAGTGAAAAAATCGAAACAGTGGGTGCTGCAGCATTGCTGGCCGATTGCGATTCTATCCTTGTTGCAGGAGGATTCGGAAATCGCGGTGTTGAGGGAAAAATCCAAGCGATCCGTTATGCACGGGAAAACAAGCTCCCTTACCTTGGTATTTGTTTGGGGATGCAGCTCTCTCTCGTCGAATATGCCCGCAATGTTTTGGGCTACGAGGACGCTAACTCTATCGAGTTTAATCCCAACACTACCCATCCGATGATCTACCTCATCGACAACTTTATCGACCAGTCGGGTCAGGCACAGTTACGAACGCATCATTCACCTATGGGGGGAACGCTTCGTCTTGGCGAATACCCGTGTGAAACCAAAGAGGGATCACACTTGCGCGCGGCGTACAACGGCGAAGCTCTTATCTTCGAGCGTCACCGCCACCGTTATGAGGCCAATCCAACCTACCGTGCCGCACTTGAGAGTGCTGGGATGATCATCACCGGTGAGTCCAACGGTCTTATCGAAGCGGTTGAAATTCCGACCCATCCATGGTTTTTAGGGGTACAGTTTCATCCTGAGTTTACCTCTCATCTCCAAAGCCCGAATCCCTCTATCCTCGCATTTGTGAGAGCGACGTTTGAGCAAACCAACCCTGCCTAGAGCACCCCTTCTGACCCATCAGGGGTTAGAAGCCTTTTTACGCGAACGTTTTCATCACGACAGTGAAAAACTCTCCGACATTCCTCACCCCTCACTCCTCAAAGATGCGGCCAAAGGTGCCAAGCGTATTGCCGATGCGATCCGTAACGGTGAAAAAATTGCCCTCGTCGGCGATTACGATGTCGATGGCGTCACCTCTACCGCCATCGTCAAACGATTCTTCAGTCTGATAAATTATCCGCTCCTTGCCACGATTCCCAACCGCTTTACCGATGGCTACGGGGTATCAAAAGGTGTCTTGGAACGACTCGATGCAGACGTCGTTTTTACCGTCGATAACGGTATCAATGCCGTTGAAGCAGCGCAGGTGTGCAAAGAGCGAGGAATCGATCTCATCATCACCGATCACCATACCCCAAGCGAGATTCTTCCCGATGCCTACGCTATCATCAACCCAAAACAGCTCGATTGTCCCTATCCTCTCAAAGAGATTTGCGGAGCACAAGTAGCGTGGCTGCTCATGGGTCTGCTGAAAAGCGAACTGGGTGTCACCATCGATATGCGTCAATTTTTCCCTTTTTTGGCGCTTGCCATCGTTGCTGATGTAATGCCGCTCGTGGGAGCCAACCGCGCCATCGTCAAAGCCGGGTTAGAGATGATGGGAACATCGAACATCCCTGCTTTTGTCATCATCCGGGATATCCTCAATAAATCGCGTATCTCTTCCGAGGATATCGGATTCCAAATCGCCCCTCGCATCAATTCCGCAGGACGGCTCGAAGACGCCTCGATCGCCTTGGATTTTTTAAGCGCCGAAACGACGGAAAAAGCTTTTCACCAATTTGAACTCCTCACTTCCCTCAATGCCCTTCGAAAAGAGATCGAAGCGCACACAACCGCGCAAGCAATGCTCGAGGTAAATTCTCATGATCCGATCATCGTCGTTGCAGGAGAGGGATGGAATGAGGGAGTTGTAGGGATCGTCGCATCGCGGCTGACGAACCATTTTCAAAAACCCGCCATAGTACTGAGCATCCATAACGGCATTGCCAAAGGCTCCGGCCGAAGTATCGGCAATGTCGATCTCTACGGTCTCATCAAATCCCAAGAGCATTTACTCGGGAAATTCGGCGGACACAAAATGGCAGCGGGGATGGCGATGAGCCTTGAAAACGTTCAAGCATTCCGAGAAGGAGTCAACCATGCGAGTACCTCCCTCCATCCCGATGATTTTATTCCGCAAAATGAAGTGGTCGGCGAACTCGAACCGGATGCTATTACCTACGAATTGCTGGGGCTGCTGGAAAAATACGAGCCCTACGGCGAGGGAAACCCTCGTCCTCGATTTTTGATGCGCAATGCCCACGTTGTCCAAATCAAACTTTTCGGAAGCGATAAATCCCACAGCCGTCTGGAACTTCGTCCCAGCGCCACACGCTCTCAAAGTGTCGAGCTTATCGCTTTTCGACGTGTGCTGGAGTGTCCCGATGATCGCTTGGTAAGCTGCAGCTATACCGTCAATAAAAATGAATTTAATGGTAAAATCTCTATGCAACTCATGGTAGAGAGGTTATTTTAGTGGATACTTTTTTTATCGAATTTCGCGATCCTCTCTTCGGGATAATTGTCTTTTTTTTACTGCTGTTTATCCTCTCGTTTATCAGCTACTGGTGGGGACGGCGAAAAAGTGCCAACGAAAACAAAGAGCTGGAGAATTTTTTAGGAAACTTCAATACCACACCCGACGAAACCAATATTTCCTCCCAAGTTCATGGAGATGCCATTACCAACGAGACATGGCTCACCCTCGCATCAGGATTTGAGCATCAGGGGAATTTTGAAAAAAGCATTGAGATTTATCTCGCCCTTTTGAGCAAAAAAAGCGATAAAATTGTCCAAAAAGAGGTATTGCTCAAACTCGGACGCGGTTATTTTAAAGCAGGATTTCTAGAGCGGGCACGGCAAAGCTTTTTACAAGTGCTCCAAAATCATCCCCGTACCCCTCAGGCACTCCACCACCTGATTCTCATCTACGAACACCTTCAACAGTTTGGAGATGCCCTTGAAGTGATGGATTCACTGACGGAGATAGAGGGCTCTGTAGGGTGTGAAAAGCTCTATTTAGAAGCACGCCGGATGATAGCCGATCCGAAAGCCTCCGTCGATGAGAAGGCATCATTTCTCATCGATATCTATGCCGGTCATGCCCGTCTTGGCTATTTGGTGTTTGAGTATCTGTTTACGCACCGTCCCGCTTTGGCATGGAGCCATTTCGACCACTCGCTGTCCCAAAGAGTTGCCGATATTTTATGGCGCCTGCCCAGCAATAATCTCGATTTCGATATAATTGCACGTAACGGATTTTTACGAGAGCTTTTCAGTGCCAAGGGATATTGTGATCTTGCACCCTCCAGCAGTGTTTTTGAACTCGATACTCTTATTACCCTACGAACCTGCGGGAACGTAAAAGCAACGCTGCAGTTTGAGTATGTGTGCAAAGAGTGCCATCAGCTCTCTTTCTTTGCCTTTCATCGCTGTCCTTCATGTCATGCGATCGATTCGATTGAAAGCATTATGAGCCTGGAAAAGGAGCGATTTGAAGACAATAACTCTTTTCAGTGACGGCTCCGCGCTGGGCAATCCCGGACCTGGGGGATTTGGAGCGATTTTACGTTTCGGCGAGGTCGAAAAAATCGTTCGGGGCGGTGAAAAACACACCACCAACAACCGGATGGAGCTGTTGGGGGTGATTGAGGGGTTACGTGCACTCAAAGAGCCGTGTAACGTCGTCGTCATCTCCGATTCAAGCTACGTTATCCGCGGGATCAACGAGTGGCTGATCAATTGGGTGAAACGTGATTTTGCCAAAGTCAAAAACCCTGATTTATGGCTCGCCTACCTCGAAGTCTCTAAAGAACATCGGATCAAAGGGGTTTGGGTACGAGGTCACAACGGACACCCAGAAAACGAGCGGTGCGATGTTATCGCCAAAGAAGAAGCGGAAAAGTATAAAAATGGATTAGTGTAAAAAGCACGCCAGCGTGCGCGGGCACTCTGCCGAAGAGAACCCAGTGTTAACGTAGCCAATCGGGACGTGTTCCGATTGCGTATCAAAATAATAAAAAAGGATACAAAATAAAATGAATTCTCTTCAAACCCTGCAGCAACGACTAGGGTACCAATTCCATAATACGAAGCTCCTTATTGAAGCGCTGACGCACAAAAGCCACAAACAGCCCTACAATAATGAGCGACTCGAATTTTTGGGAGATGCGGTACTTGACCTCATCGTCGGCGAATATCTTTATACCAAGTTCCCCCATTTCGATGAGGGTAATCTCTCCAAAATGCGGGCATCTCTCGTCAACGAAGAGGGGTTCACCCTGCTTGCCAATCATCTTCGTCTGGGTGAGCACATTTACCTCTCCAATGCCGAAGAGAACAATCAGGGACGAACCAAAAGCTCTCTTTTAGCCAATGCTTTTGAGGCGGTCATGGGGGCGATTTACCTCGAATCGGGTCTTAAAACCGTCCAAAACATCACCATAGAACTTCTCGAACTCGCGCATGAAGACATCTCTTTGGACTCACTCTTTAAAGACTACAAGACATCTCTTCAAGAGCTTACTCAAGCCCATTATGGAATCACACCTGATTATCAGCTCGTAGCAGCCCATGGGCCTGATCATAAAAAAGAGTTTGAAGTCGCTGCCTTTATTGACGGCAAACGCTACTCGTCGGCATTGGGCAAAAGCAAAAAACACGCCCAGCAAGAAGCCGCAAAAATCGCCCTTGATATTCTCTCTAAGGAACTCAAATGAATCGTTTCGGAGAGCGCTTCACTATTAGCACTTTTGGCGAATCGCACGGAAAAGCAATCGGCTGTCTTCTTGACGGTGTCCCTGCCGGACTCGCGATTGATGAGGCGTATATCCAAGGTGAACTCGACCGTCGCAAACCGGGACAAAACGAGTTTGCTACCGCACGCAAAGAGGCCGATAAAGTCGAAATTCTCAGCGGAGTATTTGAAGGGCTCAGTACCGGGACCCCTATCATGATGGTCATCTACAATACCGATCAAAAAAGCGGTGATTATACGAATGTCAAAGATATCTTTCGTCCGGGTCACGCCGATTTTACCTATTTTCACAAATACGGCTTACGCGATTACCGTGGTGGCGGACGCTCAAGCGCCCGTGAAACGGCGGCACGCGTTGCAGGGGGTGCGGTAGCAAAACTGATGCTCGCACCTTTGGGGATTCATTTTTCCAGCGGTATCAGCGCCATCCATGGTATCGAGGCCAAAGCCCTTGATTTTAACTATCCAAAAAACAGCCCGATCTATGCTCTCGATAAAGATGTCGAAGAGGCTCAAAAAGCGGCAATTCTAACCGCTAAAAACGCTCATGACTCTGTCGGAGGGGTGGCTACCGTAAAAATTTCCGGACTTCCTGTCGGATTGGGCGAGGGGTTGTATTACAAACTCGATGCGGTATTGGCCGAAGCGATGATGGGAATTAACGCCGTCAAAGCGGTCGAAATCGGAGAGGGGATTCACAGCAGTGAGCTTCTCGCATCCCAAAACAATGACGCGATTTCTCCGAATGGGTTTAAAACCAACCACTCAGGAGGAATTTTAGGGGGGATGAGCAATGGTGACGAGGTAATGCTTCGTGTCCACTTCAAACCTACCCCCTCTATTTTTATCGATCAAGAAAGCACAAATACCGCGAACGAAAGCGTCCACGTTTCGCTAAAAGGGCGGCATGACCCATGCGTCGCAGTACGTGGTTCGGTCGTCGCTGAATCCATGGCAGCTCTTGTGATTGCCGATATGCTACTGCTCAATATGGGTCGTACTATGAATGGAATCACCAACTACTACGCTTAAGAATTCTTTTGCTACTATAGGAAATCTTTACCCAAGGATTTTCTTGTGAGCGATACTCAAAAATGCTATCTTCTCGATACCTCCGTTATTCTCGATGATCCCATCAATCTTTTACGAATTAGTCAAGAAAACACCAATGCGGTCGTGATCACTAATATTGTTTTGGCCGAGCTCAACAGTAAAAAAGATGATATTCGTTCCGAAGCCGGTTTTATGGCCAGAGAGTTCTTCCGCCTTGCGGATATTGCTTTTGGGGAACCCATCGCCGCCATTGAGCTTCCTAAGTGTATTTTAGACGCCATCGAACCGTCTCAATGTAAAAATGATCGCTACTATCGTCTTGATTTGAAATTTGACCGCTCATTACACGGAGGAGAAGAGGTTCTAATCGAACTTATTATCATCCACCGAGAACACTACCGAATCGCCAACACATTTTCCGAAGCAAAAGGGATCAATGACGCTAAAATTGCTGAAATTGCCGATGACTACGATCTCATCCTTCTCACCAATGACATGTCCTTTCGTATCGCCGCAGAAATTCAAGGCATTCCGACTCAAAACATCCGAAACAGCAGCGTTGAATCTCCCGAATCCATTGATTTCAACTATACCTATACGTATACCGAAACCCCAGAATTTCCAACCGACACAGAGCACCACAACTTCAACCAGCTTACTTTTGTTCAAAATGCTCTAAGCACCACCAATGAGATGTACGAAACGGGGATTCAGCGTCATGCCTTTAGTGTTAACCAGCAACTCGAATGGTGTGATTTTGATCGCCGTTTCGGAGAACATTTCGATGATAACCTTGTGCGACCGATGAATCTGGAACAAAAATTTTATTTTTCCATGATGACCCATCCACAAAACTACGTCACCGTGGTTGCGGGCTCTACGGGATCGGGCAAGACGCTCGTCGCACTTCAGGCAGGCTTGGAACTCGTGAGCGAGGGGATTGTCGATGGTATCGTCTATGCACGTAACACTATCACCTCAAACGAACAGGTAGCTGAATTGGGATTTCGAAAAGGGGATGAGGAGCAAAAACTGGGCTATTTTATGTATCCGCTTTACTCAGCAGTAAACTTTACCATCGAGCACCAAAGCAAATATTCCATTGATGCGAGGGTCGAATATACCGGAACAACCAATTCGATGAAACGGGAAAATGCTACCGAAACGTTTATGAAAAAATACAACATCGAAGCCATGGACATCGCCCATATGCGCGGAACGACAATCTCACGTAAATTTGTCATTATTGATGAAGCGCAAAATATGACCAATGCGACGCTCAAACTGATCGGTACGCGCATGGGGGATGAAACCCGTCTCGTCGTCATGGGTGATCCGGGACAGATTGACCATCCGTTTCTCTCAAAACGCCGCAATGCACTCGTGACGCTTTTAAATAAAGCACAGCACAGTGATTTTATCGCAGGGATACAATTACGTCATACGATTCGTAGCAATGTTGCCGATTGGTTTGATAAGAATTTTTAATTGAAACGCCATCGGAACACGTCCCGATTGGCTACGTTAACACTAGGTTTCCTTCGGCAGGAAGCCCAACGCTTGCGATTTTAATCCCACCAATACTGCCTCCACAACACACCAAACGCAAGGTCGCTTGCCGTAGGGCAAAAGCGTACCGCCAGCGTTTTGTTGTGGGGGCGATTTTCTTTTGGTACTTTTCTTTTTTAAAAAGAAAAGTATAGGAAGCATTAGATCGGTAATACGCGGATTTTGTTAGAGAGTTTTTCTTTCAATGTCGCTTCAATCGCATACAATGTTCCCGTACTTGAACTCGCACAGCCATTGCACGCACCCAAATAGCGGATATAAATATCAATATAATCGGGTGAATCTTTAACATCAATAATTTCTACATTCCCCCCATCCATAATCAAGAACTGACGAACGCTTTCATCAATCGCCGCATCGATTGCTTTGATTTTTTGTACCAGCGTCATTGCCTCAAAATCACCCTGACT
>JAUYSQ010000271.1 GCA_030696285.1 Sulfuricurvum sp.
AACTTGTTTTTCGGAATCATTTTGAAAAGAAGCAACAACCTCTTCACGCTGTTTTGAAGAAAGTGACCCATCAAACGTTAGTGGCTCCAGAAAAAACTTCTCTTCTATAATCTGGGATAAGATGTTCAGCATTTCTACGTATTGCGTAAAAATAAGAACTTTTTCACCCTTAGCAATCATCGGCTCAAGCAACGTCAGAAGTAACTCGCTTTTTCCGCTCAACGCTGCATCATAAGGGGATGTTTTATCATAGTTGCGAGGATGATTGCAGATTTGTTTGAGCTCGGTAATGAGTTTAAAGATAAGCCCTGAACGGCTTTGCGCTTCATCTTGTGCTTCGAGGTTTTTCATGGCACCATCGACAACACTTTGATAAAGTGCCGCTTGTTCAGGAACCAGTGTCGCATACTCATCGATCACGATCTTATCGGGGAGATCATCGATGATACTTTTATCCGTTTTTAAACGACGGAGCATAAAAGGAGCAGTGATGCGTTTGAGATTATTGGCAGATTCTTGGCTTTGATCCATCTCAATGGGGCGTACATAGGTGTTTACAAAGGCGTTAAGTTCTCCCAAGTATCCCGGAAGTGCAAAGTCATAGATGCTCCACAGTTCGGTAAGAGAGTTTTCGACCGGTGTACCGCTGAGGGCTATACGATATTTGGTGTTAAACGATTTCAATGCAACAGCGGCTTGGGTTGTCGGGTTTTTAATCCGTTGTGCTTCATCGATCACCAAGGCTTCGATTTTATGCGAGGCAAACAGTTTTTCGTCACGTCTAAAAATATCATAGGTTGTAACGATGATAGTCGTATCGCTTAAGACACGCCCAACTCCGTAATAAAGTGATACGCTAAATGACGGTGCAAATTTTGTGAGCTCATTTTCCCAGTTAGGCAAAAGTGACGTAGGGACAACGATCAGGGTTTTACCCTTGATATGATTGTGTTCATAGAGATGCAGTAAGGTGGCAATAGTTTGAATCGTCTTTCCTAATCCCATATCATCCGCTAAAATCACCCCAAAGCCACTTAGAAGGTTCGAAACACACCATTGCACACCTCGTGTCTGATAAGGACGCAGTGTTGCTTGTAGACTCTCTGAGATAGTTGACGTTGATGTGCGAAAGAGGTTTGCAAAGAACGCTTCCAAATCATCATCCAGTAAAGCACTCCCCTCGAAACGTTCTCTTAACATATCAAATCGAGTCAGCTTAGGTTTTTTTTTGGCTTGTGCAAAAAGAGCTTTTAGTTCTTCAGGGGATATACTGATGTAACTATCCCGAAACAATACCAGTTCGCTTTGCTGATTCACCAGTTCTTGAAACTCTTCGAGGCTGATATGAGTATCACCGATGGCAATCGTCCAGTCGTATTCGAGGACTTTGTCGAGTGTTAAAAAGCTTGTCGGTGTTGTTTTAGAGCGAATTCTCCTAGAAAGACGGGGTTTAATGAGGTGTTGCAGCTCTCGCGGGAGAACGATCTTAACACCAAAAGAAGCCAGCAACGGAGAGCTCTCCATAATAAACTGCTCAAACCGTTTTCCCTGAAGTTCAATACTTTTTTGGGTACTTAGAAATTCAATCTCATCTAAAAAACCGCGTATGGGTGAGAGAAGTTTTAAAAGCCCCGCAGAATTTTCTTCACTAAGAGCATCACATAAGAGCTGATCTTTGAATGTTTCATTATCCAGAACACTCATTGACAACGCATAGTTTTCCTCCTCATCTCCTCGTTCCAGAGTCAAGGTAAGAATATAACGGCTCAAAGGAAGAGAGAAAATAGAGAAGTAATTCGAAACAGCTCGGTCGATGTTGTTTTTACCCCCCTCTTTTTGAACAAATGCACTCCCCCTAAAAAAACTCTCGCTGATAGCAGTAGGATTTAGAAAGCGGCGTTTGTGCATAAAGTTCATTTCATTGACATAATCGCCTATGGCTTTGGCTAAAAAGAGAAGCGTCCCACTTTTTCCATCAAAAAAAGGATCTTTTTTAGCAAAGCGAACAAACGGTGTTGCGTTGCAAGAAAGCATCTCAAGCTGCTTTGTTACGGATGGTGGAGTTAGTAATGGCATCCAGCCGATAAAGAAGCGTGGTTTATGGGTATCTTTGAGTACGGTTGGGATAAATGCATTGGCATGAAGAAGCAAATACAAAGTACGACTAAGTGCATGATAATAGCGGTATGATGCCCTCCCCTCCTCACTGCGAAATGAAAGAAAGAGTGTGACAAAACTCAGTAATGATATTGTGCATCCGCCCTTTTGATATTTGAGTGCATAAGGGGCAAAAAGCAGTGATGTTTTTTCTTCTTGGCGAAAGAGTTGATGCTTTATGGTCACATGTCCTTTATGCCAAAACTCATCCATATTGCATTCACACTCGGCATCTTTAAAGAGGCGTTCGATAATCTCTATGTTCTCATCAAAAATGGGTGATATGATTTGCGGCAAGGCTTTAGCATGGGTTTTATAGAACTCTCTCATTACTTCTTTGTAATCAATGGGAGCAAAAGAGGGATGCGGCGTCAGCAGTGAATCGATCAAATTAAAAGCATTTTCATGGTGCAATATCTCTAAAGGTTTATCACAAATGACATCTTCCCATGGTGCCAGGACAATGGGATAAGTATCTTCATCCTCATTAAATGCATCGATAACATGTGAGAGGTCTAGTCCACGCAGTGAAAATAACAACAAAGGATTACTATCGATTTCCGCATTCAGAGCCAAAAGTGTAGCAAATGCATGTTTGCATGGGTTTGCCCAATCTTCGCAGTCACAACGGCTGTCACATTGATCCTGAAATAACTGATAGGGGCTTTCTATTGGTACAGAGCCTTTTAAAAAGAGAGTTATTTCTTCTACATCACACCACTCGATGAACTCTTCCGGTAAAGTACCGTTCAGCAATGACGACTGCAAGAAAGGGTCTGAGATGACCTTGGTTTCTAATCGATTCTTAATGTCAGGACTAAAGGGTTTAAAGTTCAGCTGTACAGAGTAGGTGCTTCTATATGATCCTTTAACGCCTGCCCTTACTTCATAGCCTTCGATGACTAGCGATTTTACCCATCCTTTATTGAAGTACGTTTTACCGCGAGCAAGTCTTGGGTCAGATTCAAATAGTGATTCCAAATCTTCATAAAAACGTCCTCCCCATGTCGTAAGTCCGTATCGTTTCATTTTTGCCATTTGATTGTTCTTTCATCTCAGTTGTGCATGCACAACTATCTAAGTAATACAGTTTATTTTTCCAATAATATTTCTATCTCTTTTAAAAGAGTTTTTAG
>JAUYSQ010000274.1 GCA_030696285.1 Sulfuricurvum sp.
TTACTATGATCGAACTGATCTTCGTTATCGTTATTCTAGGTATTTTGGCAGCAGTTGCCATTCCTAAATTGGCAGCAACCCGTGATGATGCACAGGTTTCAAAAGAGGTCACGAATCTTTCGACTAAGATTAATGACTTGGGTGCTCAATTTACAGCAAAAGGTGCTTTTACAGGGGCTGATATAACAAATGCCAATCTTGCTATGGGATGTTACTCGCTAGCAGGTGGAGCAGAGGGCAATTTAACGGTTTCAGAAGTAGCATCGACAACAGGTGATACAACACAAACTGGAGCTACAGCAGCGGTTTGTACAGCGGCACACGTATTAAGCCGAAAACAAAAAATTAGTGGTACAGCTCCTGTAACTCATAATTTTGGCGGATCAAACGTTACTTTCTAAGTTGCGATATTGTTTGCAGGGTTTCCTGCAAACAGTGTTCAAAGATTGAGTTGAGTTGTATGATTGCAAAGTAATCCTAAAACTTAGAGCAATAAGGGACGAAAATGAAACGAAGTGCTTTTACGATGGTAGAGTTGGTATTTGTCATTGTAATAGTGGGTATATTGGCAGCGATCGCAATTCCCCGTTTTGCCGCAACGCGTTATGATGCGGAGGTTTCAAAAGAAGTAATGGTACTTGCCCGTATTATCGGTGATTTAGGGAGTCAATTTACGGCAACAGGTGCTTTTTCAGCAACGGATATAGATAATGCTAATTTTTCGATGGGGTGTTATTCTGTCGTTGGTTCAACGGACGGTAACTTAACAGTCACAGAGGTAGCATCAACGACAACTACTGCGACACAGGTAGGGGCGACAGAATTAGTGTGTACGGCAGCGCATGTGTTGAGTCAAAAACAAAAAATCAGTGGCTCGGCTCCCAGAGTGCATGTTTTTGGTGGATCGAACGTTACTTTTTAAGAATTAAGGAAAAGAGATGAAACGAAAAGCTTTTACAATGATCGAGCTGGTTTTTGTCATCGTAGTATTGGGCATTTTGGCTGCTATCGCCATTCCCCGTTTTGCCGCAACACGTGATGATGCCCAGATAGCAAAAGGGCGCAGCGATGTGGCGGCGATTCGTGCGGCGATCGTGGGTGAGCGCCAAGGGCGGTTACTGCAAGGTCAGTCGAATTATATTTCTAAACTCGATCATATTTCAGGGGCTACGGCAACAAGTGGTCTCTTGTTTGATGACAATGATACGGTTACGACAAATGGTATGTTATTGCAATACGGTATTGAAGCGGAAGCAGGCAATGGTCATTGGACAAAAGCATCAGCAACGACGTATGTGTATAAGGTCATAAATGTTGATAATACGTTTACTTATAATTCTGCCGATGGAACGTTTAGATGTACAAATGGAACGTATTGCGCTGATTTAACCAATTAATCAAACGTGAATTTTTATAGTATAGCCCTTTTAGGCTCTCCTCTCGAATCTCTCACTTATCATTCAGGTCTCATTTTAGAGAGAGGGCTCAAAGTTTCGTTACCTCTTTCTAATCGCGAAATGGAAGGGATTGTTCTTATTGAGGTAGAAAAGCCTGCGTTTAAAACACACTCCATTTTGGAAACTTTCCCCTTTATTTATTCGGAAACTCAACTTCAAATAGCCTCATTTATGTCCGAATATTATGGATGTTCCCTTGGGGAAGTGCTGAATTTATTTGTTCCGTTTGAAAAGCTGGATTCCCGCCTTCGCGGGAATGACAATACTCCCGTCATTCCCGCGAAGGCGGGAATCCAGCTAACAGGATACACGGCAGTAAATATCACCCTCTCGCCGACACAATCCCAAGCCCTCGATTTTATCCGTTCTCATAATGTCTCTCTTCTCTTTGGCGATACGGGAGCAGGTAAAAGTGAAATTTATATGAAGCGGATGGATGAAGTGTTAAATGAGGGGAAAAGAGCATTATTACTCCTCCCTGAAATCTCCCTCACTCCCCAGATGGAACAGCGTTTCAAGCATCATTTCGGAGAGTCATTTGTATTATGGCATTCCAAAATGACCCCAAAACAAAAAAAAGTTACCTTGGAAAAAATTTATAGCGGTGAGGCTCGCATCGTGGCAGGTCCACGTTCGGCACTTTTTTTACCCATAAAAAACTTGGGGCTGATTGTTGTCGATGAAGAGCACGATGAGAGTTATAAATCTTCCTCGCGTCCCCGTTACAACGCACG
>JAUYSQ010000276.1 GCA_030696285.1 Sulfuricurvum sp.
ATTTTATTTTCTTTAACAGCTTTGATAATAAATTCAATGACTCCTGAGTGACTCATACCTGTTGTGGTTGAGCATTCTCCAACCCATTCAATCGAATCTATACTGATACTTATAGACATTTGTTTTTTAGATTTCATACTATATTTCTCCTGTATTTTATTCTTTTAGTTATAATAAATGTTCGTATAACTTATTATAAACTGTGATAATTTAACATGATTAAGGTTAAATTAATATTATAAAATTTAAGATCTTTTTCAGGTTACCCTATATGCTCTATTTATTATGTTCGTATTACAAACCAACTGGCTCTTCCATTTTTTCTATTTTGGAAAAAGGCTGCTACGTCTTGTAAGTTTATTCAGCGAAGCTGACCAGTAGAGTCGGGGCTGGAGCTTTGAAAGAAATGAGGGGGCAGATATGCTCGATCCCACCAAACACCATGCAGTGCGGAATTGAAAGCCTTTTTTAGGCATATAAATCTTTACGGATTTAATTTACAGCTCTTTTAGTTGAAGAATATGTCACTGTATAGATATAGTAGATGTCACTACATTAGAAAATTAATTTTAAAAGAGAATAGTAAAGATAAAGAAGTATAAAAAGCCCTATAAACATCGCTGGCTGTAGGGTTGTAGAGAATCGCAATAACTGCCCCTTGCCACTTGATAACAACCACCATGATTACTATTTTTTGCGGTTTGACTGTCATAATGAGGATGAACGGTATTTTAAATTCTCAAAAATGACATCTAGCCAACGGCATGGTTATTAAAATGTAGTATAAAGAGGTGGGGAAACGAGCTTAAATGACATTTTATTTACTCGGTGACACTTTGTTTTGATTGTCACTCTTGCCATTTTTATTGTCATGTGTAAGCCATAAGTGACAAAAAAATTTGATACAGATAGTATCAACAATGAACTTCTATTTTTGTCATATATCATTCCAATATTTGCTATATGTACCAACAAAATAAATGATAGAAACAAAATTCAATTAATAGAAAAGCAAAGAGTA
>JAUYSQ010000001.1 GCA_030696285.1 Sulfuricurvum sp.
GTCCTTATGGGCATGATCTGTTGGGGTTGGGCGATGATGAAGACTTAGCTTTTCGACCGGGTTGGCTTCGGATAACCGTCCATTATTCGCAGACGATTGAGGATATAGATGCCCTGATCGATGCGATCAAAAAATCACTAAGGAGACTCGAATGAAACCTGTAGATAAATGTATTCTTATTCGAGGTAGTAACCGATTCCCGCAGCATTTTTGATGATGGCTGTCGGGAGTTTTTTATTAAATCTCCAAACCAGTGTCCGAATATCGTTATTGGTTTGGCACCCGCCATCCCAGACGTAACGAATAATCTGTTCAAAATCAACAAAATTTCCAAAATGTGCTGTCAAAAGGGTCATAAGGGCTCGCTCTTTTTTAGTCATTTTAATCTCTAAATTTTTATAAAAGAGGGTGAAGTTATGGACTTTAAACTGATAGCAATCACAAAGGGTTACGGTAGAAGAATTGGATTGCATATTAAAAGCTCTCTTTTTTAATTCGTCACATTCTGTACGAAGCTGTTCTATAAAATCATTCGACATTTTATTTTTTTGAAAACAGTACAAAGCACACTGGATGGAAGTATGCAGATTAACAGGATTAAATGGTTTGATAATATAGCAATAGGGGTGAGTTCTTTGTGCTTTAGAGAGTGTTGCATCATGTGCATAGCCGCTAAAATAGATAAATGGTACATTATCCTGTTTGTGAAATAAATGCCCTAGTGATAAACTCTCATCGGGAGATTGCGGATCAATTCGGATAAGGACAACATCTGGAAGATATTGGCAAAGAGAGTTTTCTACATCACTCGTTGTCGTAGAACTAAAAAAGAGTTGATAACCATAGGGGGAAAGAGAATGTTTCAACTGTGAAACATCTATTGGATCTTCTCCTATAATAAGTACGGTAGTGATACTGGAAGTATTCATACTAAAACAACCTTGAGGTTCTTGCGTTTACATTAGAAATATAAATACAAAAATAAATAATCTTGATACGAAATTATACTGAATGAATATTCACTTGTCAATTAAAAGATACCGTTTGGCAAAAAAAGTTCATCCGTACGGGTTTAAGAACTAAAAAACACTAGGATGGCTTTAATCCTGCTTCGCATTTAAGTTATAATTCGTGCATTAGAAGAGGGAGCTCTTCAACACCCCTACCGCAAGCGAGGAAAAAGTATGAATGAAAGCTTGCCTGAAGCATTGATTTTGACAGCTCAGCACCACTTGAGTGGTCTCTTGAGCCTAGCATTTAATCACACTGACCAAGAGCGTGCCGTCGTGGTGTATGACACAGATTGTCTGTTATCCACTATTTTAATGGAAGGGTATAAGCGTTCCCTTCCGGATGCGGTATTTATCAATTTTAATACGCAAGCACCTGAAGAGATTTTGGGGATATTGGGAGAACTGCATGCCTCTGATTTGGTGGCACTCGTCCAATCAAAGAGTTTTCGTCTGAATGAGTTTCGTTTGCGTGTCGAGTTGTTTAAACGGAAAATAAAAGTCATCGAGCATCCGCATCTTAGTCGTATGTCCGATGATGAGGCGCCATACTATATCGATTCATTGGCGTATGACTCGGATTATTATCGAAGGGTTGGTCGTGCGCTTAAGGAGAAAATAGATACCGCGCCGATGGGGATACTCGATACTGGCGGTGAACTTTTAGTGTACGGATCACCGTTTGAATCCGCCAAACTCAATATTGGAGATTATACCGATATGCCCAATATGGGCGGTCAGTTTCCTCTGGGTGAAGTTTTCACCGAAGCACAAGATTTGCGTGCTGTCAATGGACGCGTACGGATTTTTAGTTTTGGTGACGTAACGTATAAACTAAATACCCCTAAAACACCTATTACGCTGATCATAGAACAAGGGCAAGTCGTGGAGTGTGAAAACTCAACTCCAGCGTTTGACCAAATACTTTTTAATATACGTAGAGATGAGGGTGTCGTATGGGTACGGGAACTCGGATTAGGGTTGAACAGAGCCTTTAGCAAAACACGCACAGTGGCCGATACAGGCACCTATGAGCGTATGTGCGGGATTCACTTTTCGCTGGGTGCCAAGCACGGTATCTATGGCAAACCCGGTTTTAAACGCAGAGATGGTAAATACCATGTAGATGTTTTTGCTGACACCCATACCTTTACGCTGGGCGATGAAGTTGTCTATAGAGAGGGTTCTTGGGTTGTTTGAGGAGATCGACTGAGAGCAATCTCTATAGAGCTTAACCGTTTCCTTAATCACGTCTTCACGTGTGAAAGGTAGTTACGTCAATTTATTCGTTATCTTTTGTAATCTGATCATCGAGACGGATTATATGACCGTGGTCATCATGGTAAACAGTAACCAATTGGCTATTAGTACACTGTTGTAGCTGAGTCTCCTCCACCTGAAAATAATTGGCATAATCGTTAGAATGATAGATCAAATGCTCGCTTGGAGCCTGATGCCGGTTTAGTCTTGATAATACGAACAGTACTATAGGGGTTCCAACCAACATATATACAGCATGTTCAACGGTTACACTATGAATATTTTCAAAAATCCAATCGGATATTTCCTCACCCGGTACATTGGAGGTAATTATTCTATAAAATACGTGAAATACAGGTTTCCACAAATAGATAAAACCTAACCAAAGTAAAATGGTTGCTAAATCCCAAATAATTCTTTTGGTTTTAGGCAGCTCACGGCGCTTATTAATAATTAAAGTTTCCATCTCACTTAGCCTTTTTTACTCAACTGTTGATGCGCGCCTCTGTCGGGACTAACCCATCTTGCCCGACCTTTCTTGCTCAATAAAACTTTTGGGAAAGCCGTTACAGCAGTAAATAAGTTAAGCAGCCAATAGACAAATGGATACCAAATCATCCAAAAATAGTTTTTTCCTAAGCCTTGATCATAATGCCCATCCAACCATTTACTGACAGCGAACTGCATCAAACACGCACCGATTAAAATAACGCTGGTTTCGTCCGGTAATATGGGCGAATGAGAAGGCATGACATACGAAATGTGAGTAAACAAACTAACAAACCAGACTCCAAATACTAACACCATGCTATAGGCCCAAAGCGTACTTAACATGAGTTCAACCATGAGTCCCCAAAGATGGGTTTGTTTAGGCATGAATAAAACCTTGAAGTTTTTAAACATGACCTGAACACCACCCATAGCCCAACGCAAGCGTTGTTTCCATAATCCGCTCAACGTCTCCGGCATTAAAATCCACACCAAAGCCCGAGGTTCAAAGCGCACATCCCAACCGTTACTCTGCAGTTTCCATGAAATATCAATATCTTCGGTCAAGACATCCGGACTCCAATAGCCCACCTCATGTACAGCCGCTTTTCTAAAGCCTGTAATCACCCCTGATACGGTAAAAATTCGTCCAAAACTGCGCTGTGCACGCTTAATCATACCGACAATAGACGAAAACTCACCAACCTGGATTTTACCCAAGAGCGTCGTGCGATTGCGTATCCTTGGATTGCCTGTTACGGCAGCAACTTCCGGATAACGGATAAAATGTTTCACCATCCAATAGACACAATGTTTGTCAATTAAGGCATCACCATCAATACACACTAAGTACTCATACTTTGCCAGCAATGCACCCGACTGAAGCCCTAACGCTTTACCCTGATTTTCTGCTAAATTAACTACTTTTAACTTTGGATTATTTTTTGCCAAATTGAGCAATATCTCTAACGTATCGTCCTTGCTGCCATCATTAATGGCAATGACTTCAAATTCTGGATATTCCACATTGAGGGCATAGGAAATGGTTTCGATAGCATTTTGACCTTCGTTATAGCATGGAATCAAAATACTGACTCCGGGCCAGCTTTCCTTGCCTCTAAGAGGTGGAATAATGTATTTAGAATAGGGTCTTTCATTTTTATAATAAAAAAATATGGCCCCTACGATCCACAAACTTGACATGAAGAGCGGATAATAAAATATAAAACCTAACAGTGTGTGCCATATTAAATGCAACAATATAGTAAAAGTCATCAAAAAGCCTTCTTACTTGCTGGGTATGGTATTGCTAGGCGTAAACGCATGCATACGCAATGATTTTTGTCCGAAATCTTGTTTTATTGTATCCGCATCAGGGCTGTTTTTAAAAACGTTGTCCGGATAATACGCTATATGATGTACACCCAAATCATACAAATGTCCTATTGTATCACTCAATTCTACAGAAGAAATCGGTTCACCATCTTTTCTCCAATTAACTGTTTGCAGCTCCATAACGGTCCGCTCTAATCCACATTCTTCTTGTTTTACATGCTCAACGATTCTGTCATAAAACCGCACGGGATCATCGGCTTGTTCCATATATGGCATCGCCATAATCGCGGTATAGTCATAATTTTTTATCGACTCAGACAAGCTTTGCGCATACCATTCTTGGGCATCTTTATTGAGTGCGACTTGCGCATAGAGGTTCCGTGCAGTTTTTAGTCCCGGTTGTTCGTTTCTTACAATTTGAGCTAATTGCATGGCAAACGCATCTAAATAGTGTGTTTTAAGCTGTGTCCACTTCTCAAACTGTTTTCTATCCGTTCTGATTTGTGCAACACTTGGCGCTAATCCCCATTTTTTATATTGCGTATGAGCCGCCTCACTGTCATCCTCAAAATCAGATAGTGTTACATCGTCATGAAATAATATGCCGTCAATGTAGACTGATTTCGCCAAATCTGCATAAATTTCTTTAATGACTTTTCGCGCTTTAGGTGAAAATGGGGATAATCTTGGGTATCCCATATTGAGATGGGTCGGATCAACCTGCAATGTCACGACCATATCTTTGCCAGCTGGATTGTTTTGTGGTAACTGCCATGCTATCATAGGCATCCATGCATAAACGCGTTTTACTGATGTGCGCGTTGAAATTTGCCAAGCCACCCGATTAAATAAATCGGCACGCATCGGTATATTTCGGTTGGGGAAATAGACATAGTCTGCAGCACCGTTGGCATCAGGGTCAGCAAACGCCTGCAAATAAACCGTGTTAACCCCCAATCTTTTTATCCGTTCAAGCAAATCACCCAGATTTTTTTCCTGCTGGGCCGGATCAGGATCGTAAATATAATCCAAATCAATATGAGCCGCTTTAGTCGTACGAGCATCGTCCGTAAAATTGGCATTTCGTACCCACATATTGAGTTCTAAATCTTTAAGCGTCATTTTGTGTTCAACCAAAATTCGTCGCAATCCCCACAATGGTGTAATATTTGTATTACTGCCATCATCCAGTGTTAACCCTACGCTCATGCCTAAGCGCTCAGCGATTTTGCGAGCTTCAATATTGTAATGCCCATATGGCCAAACCATTACACGAGGTTTTTGCCCTGTATAGTGCTTTAAAAAAGTATTGTTTTCTAATAAATCATTGTATATGCGTCGTTGATAACTTTTTTCATCTTCATACGCGTGCTTATTTGCTAACCATTGGCGGCTTCTTACTGCTGGCTGCATATTGCCTTGCGGATTGCCTTGTATCCCTTTGTGTAAAAAATAACTATGGCTGGCAATCTCTACGAGACCACTGCTTACCATTTCCTTGATCTCTTTTTGGCTTAAAAACAGGCAACGTGGAGTCATACATCCATTAAAATCTGCTTTTTCTTTGGCCTGTAGCCAACTACCGACTAATGCAATTACAACAGGGATTTTATATTTTTTGATAATAGGAAAGGCATTCGAATAAACGGACTGATAACCATCATCAAAAGTAATCAAAACTGCTTTATTGGGTAACGGCTTTGCGGTTTTCCGATACTTTAAAATATCATCTATACTAATAAAGTGATAACCGTTATCCATCAACCAATGAATCTGCTGCTCAAAATTCGACGGAGTTACCGCATAGGTCGAATCGAGTGTTTCACTTTTATCTGCTATTTCATGATAGCTGAGGATGGTAAACTCGTTGACGTTTTGATCCCGGCTGCACACATTAGGCAACTCATTTGCCATAACATAACTGCTTGCAATCCCTATTAACAGCAAAATTAATTTTATTAGTGATTTGCGTATTTTATGTTCATTTTTCATTGTTATTGATTTAATCATAATCAGAGTACTTTATTTTAAATTTTAATAAAATATTATACATTATACCCCCTTGCAAATCCCCAAATAGAGCATCAAAATTAAGATTATTATTAGTTGACTGTTTTGATTTTTATTGTGGTGAGATTAAATTACGTTCAGTAAAATAGAAAAGGATATAAGTGTCAGAAACATTTATAATTTTGAGGTTGGAAAAACTTTGAAGTGGCTATTTAAGGGAGTTTTGTTGGTTGCGGAAGCAGGATTTGAACCTACGACCTTCGGGTTATGAGCCCGACGAGCTACCGGACTGCTCTATTCCGCGAACTTGAAATTATGTTATAAAAGAAGAGTATGAATATTAGAAGTAATAATATCTAGACTTGGTTGCGGAAGCAGGATTTGAACCTACGACCTTCGGGTTATGAGCCCGACGAGCTACCGGACTGCTCTATTCCGCGGTAATAAAAGTGGATGGGGTAGGAGGACTCGAACCTCCAATCTACAGTACCAAAAACTGTTGGCATACCATTTGCCTATACCCCAATGGGTTTCTCTTTTAAGAGGCCGAAATTATAGACTCTTTTGTTCAATTTGTCAAGAGTTTTGCATGAAATAGGTATAAAAAATAGCATTATTTTAAAAAATCGTTTTTTTAGCCCTTTTGGACTATAATAAAGACAAATAAAAGATGAAGAGTGGATGATGTCAGCAACGCAAAGAGTATTAGAAGCGATTGAAGAGTTTAAAAAAGGGAAAATGGTCATCATGGTAGATGATGAAGATCGTGAGAATGAAGGCGATTTAGTCTATGCCTCTGTTTTTTCAACTCCCGATCATGTTAATTTTATGGCGACCCATGCCAAGGGGCTTATTTGTGTAGCTATCAATCCTGCTATTGCAAACAGACTGCAATTGGAACCGATGGTGAAATCAAACTCATCGATGCATGAGACGGCTTTTACCGTTTCTGTGGATGCAACAGCAGCGACGACAGGTATTTCGACGGCAGAGAGAGATATGACGATCAAGATTTTGGCGAATCCTATCAGTCAACCGCGTGAACTGGTGATGCCGGGACATATTTTTCCATTAATTGCAAAAGAGGGGGGAACGCTGGTTCGGATTGGGCATACGGAGGGGTCGGTTGATTTGTGCCGTCTCTCAGGTTTGGCTGAATCGGCGGTCATTTGTGAAATCATGAAAGAAGACGGCTCGATGGCCCGACGGGATGATTTGGATCTTTTTGCCGCAAAACACGATCTTAAAACAGTGTATATCTCCGATATCGTTGAATTCCGACTTGCCAATGAGATATTGGTCAAGGCAGTTTCGGAAGAGGAGATTGAATTTTTCGGTGTTCATGTCAAAAAATACGGTTTCGAAGATCACCAAGGTGATAACCATACGGCCGTTGTTTTTTATAAGGCAGGGGAAACCGCGAATGTTCGCGTTCACAATGTGATTCCTGACATCGATTTGTTGTTGAATCAAAATAAATATACGCAACTCATCGATTCTATCCATTATCTAAAACAAAACAGTGGTGTATTGCTCTTTATCAATAAGCCGAATCATCAACAAGCAAATATAAAAGAATACGGTATCGGTGCTCAGATACTTAAAGTTCTGGGGGTTCGTCATATGCGTTTGATTGCCAATGCCAAAACAGCCGATTTTGCAGGGCTTAGCGGGTTCGGACTGGATGTGGTTGAGACGATCAATCTTAGTGAATAAGCATTAATCGCTTTTTTTTAAAAAATTTTGTCCCATTATGGGACGAAAGACCTTCACGAATACCATTCCTACAATCAGACCAACACTATCAGCGACGACATCTTCAATGGAAGCAAAACGTGTCGGCAAAAAAGCTTGTACCGTTTCAATAAAAATTCCATAGACGATAAGGGTGAACAGTATCCGCTTGAGCGAATGGGAATAGGAGAGGGCATAGAGAAGGGATAAAACCGTAAAAG
>JAUYSQ010000003.1 GCA_030696285.1 Sulfuricurvum sp.
TTTTTACCTAGCGGATGGAGCGATTCTTTTAGACGATCAACGGGTTTATCGTAGAGTTTGTAGATTTTGGTCAGATGTTTGACGGAAATAGCAATGCTATTCTGTGATTTTGAATTTTGAATTTTGAATTTTGAATTAGACATTGGAATGCTTGGTGTTGAATTTTGAATTCATTTTTTGTTTCTTTCTTGCGTTGTTTTAATAATAGATGTAAGCAATTTAACAATTTCATTGATCTCATTTTGTAAGACCTGCGTATTTCCATTTGATAATGATAAATAATCGGTTTCTATCAGTAATTTTATCCAATATTGGCTTTCTCTAGCTTCTTTGCTCGCGATGCTTAGCTTGGCAATAAAGTCATTGGTACTTTGTGCGGCTTGTGCTTCATTGATGTTCGCACCGATGGATGTGCCGGATCTCAACAATTGTTTGGATAAAACATACTCTTTTTTATCATCGCATAAATGCTTATAAAGCTTTACAACTTTCACTGCAAAAGCAAATGACTTATCGAGGATGATATTGTCTTGTTTCATACGATTTTTGCATTCAAAATTGTTACCATGTTAGCCATTCTTGAGCATATGTTCTATTTGCCATAGATTATTTGCCCTTTGTTTAGGATGTCTTCATAAAATTGATCTTTCACATTCTCAATACGCTGATGCATGCGTTGTGTGCTATCAACAAATATATCAATGCCTAAAAGGTATTTCTTTTGGAGATCAAAAAGCCTTTTTTGAAGTTCGAGTTTGTAACTTCGAATCCCTGATATTTCTAAATCATCTTTGAGTAAAAATAGATCAATATCACTCTCTTCAGTCGGTGTTCCATAAGCGTAGCTACCAAATAAAATGATTTTATCAGGGTTAAGGGGTTTGAGACGCTTTATGATTTCAACTTTGAGGTTTTCAATATCAATCATACTTACCCCTTTATAAAATTTAAATTATGTGTTTTAATATTTAATTATAGCTAATGGATGCTAAAAACGGTTTGATAGTCATTTATCTTTTCTTTACCACAAAGAAAAGAAGCAAAACAAGGGAACCGCTTTTGCGAAGCAAAATGTTTCTATAAAAGAAGCTCACCCCCACAATAAAACGCTACCAATATGCTAGTGCACTACTGCACGCAATTGGGCTCTAGGTGTATTATGAGGGCATTATTTTTTAAGAGATTTTTAGCTCTTTTTTAGCGGATGGAGAGACTCTTTTAATCTATCGATGGGTTTATCGTAGAGTTTGTAGATTTTGGTCAAATGTTTGACGGAAATAGCAATGCTATTCTGTGATTTTGAATTTTGAATTTTGCACCCAAGGGTATTCCCTACGGTCAATTTTGAATTAGACACGGTTAATCTTTAATGCTGAATTTTGAATTGAGCGAAGAGAAAATAATTTTGAATTACGAGTTGATAATTTTGAATTCATTTTAATTTTCCTACAAGTTCAAAAGAGTTTATGTCTAGCCTTGATACTGCAAACCATTTTTTGCCCAAATCTTTTAGACTAGCTCCAAAGTGATAAACATCCATATCATCTATGATTAAAAATCTATCATGAGATAAGTCAAATTTTTCTATCTCTATCTTTGGATATTGGGCATTGTGTTTTTGTAGATCAAGTTGAAGTTGTTTTGAGATTGTCTTTGTGTATATCTTCATATTGACTTTTGTATCTCTTTTTGCAAACAACACTAAGATGCTTTCATCTATATAATTATCTATGAGCTTTATAGAAGTTTTTGCACTTTTGATAATATCACTTACAAAAAGATAAGCATCAAAAATTTGCCCTTCGTAAAAAATGTGTTGTTTTTGAGGCACACCTTTTTCTTCGATGGCATCAAATATTTTATTAAATTTTTCATCATGCAATAAAAGTCTTTGTTCAACTCTTTCAAATCGTTGAAATATACCTGCATTTAGTGAAATAAATTTTCTCATATTAACAAAAGTATTTATAATCTGAATGCTTGTTTGAATTGCAGTATCACTTTTAAGGACTGAAGATAGCATTGACACACCCTGTTCAGTGAATACAAAAGGTAACTTTCTCAATCCCATAATCTCTTTATTGGATGTCGCAAATTGCGACTTCCAATTCTCAAGCTCTTCAATTGTCATTTGAAACATAAATTCTTTGGGAAATCTTTCAATATTTCTTTTTACTTGTTCATTCAGCCTTTTTGTTTCCACACCATACAAATCAGCTAATTCCCTATCAATCATCACTTGCATATCTCTGATCGTGTAGATTTTATTTTGTATGGTTTGATTGTCTATCAATGCTAGATTATTCATTTTTTGTTTCTTTCTTGCGTTGTTTTAATAATA
>JAUYSQ010000007.1 GCA_030696285.1 Sulfuricurvum sp.
TTTTTACCGATGTTCGCTGAAATAACGCCGATTACTTCATCGTCTTGGAGGAGGGGTACGGCGACATAGGAGACCATTTGCGTCGAGATATGTCCCATTTTGTTGAGATAATTGATGTTGTTATGGATGTTTTCAATGACGATCGGCTCACGGCTCTTCGCTGCCAATCCTGTAGCCCCCTCACCGAAACGATAGGTCGCCATTTTCTTTTGATGGGATTCAAGATCAACAGAGATCAGCAGCTCGAGTTCGTCAACATCCTCTTTTTTTTTGAAAAGAGCACACCGTTCAACGTAGCCATGTTGCTTGAGCTTGCGCATGGATTTTTCGATACTCTCGTGAATATCGACGGTGCTTGTGAGTATGACAGCAATCTCATATAACAGATTGATCTCTTTGTATGCAAAGGTCAGCGCACAGGTCTGGCACTCTTCTCTATTAGGGATATTGGGGCTGAAAGTCATCATTTTGTAATCTTTTTTATAAGTTATCTCTAATTGTAGTACAAATTATGCGAATTAGTATTCAGCATTATGGATAAAAAATAAGCAGTTAAATAGAACACTATTTGCATTCTCTACCATAAAATTCCGACAAGGAGAACAAATGCACATCACCGTACATGGCGAAACAACATTATTAGAGGGAAAAGAGATGACAATCTGGCGTGAAGCTCCGGCAGCACGTGTCACAGCTTTGGATGGAAGCCAAAACGTCATTGGGATGATTGCACCAACTGCACAGTTGCTTATTGCCATCCCTTCGCTTAAAACCGAAGTGTGTTCCTTGGGAGCCAAAAAGTTTAATGATCTTATTAAACAGTTTAAAAAACTCAAAACCGTTATGGTCACAACCGATGATGCCGAATTTGTGAACGATTTTGTTGCACGCGAGGGGATTGACGGGGCGGATATCGTCATTGATACCAATCGGGATTTTGCCAAACGGTATGGTTTACTCATTAGTGAAGGGAAACTTAAAGACCGCCTTGCACGCGCCGTATTCGTCATCGATCAAGAGGGGATGATCAGCTATAAAGAGGTCGTACCTGAAATCACCGATGAAGTGGATTACGATAAATGCATTGAAGCAGTGGATAAAGCGGCCAATTTCAAGAAAAAAGGGCACGACCGCGAAAATTGGATGGGCGTTTAATATTCAAAATTTTAAAAAACCGTCATCCTCGGGCTTG
>JAUYSQ010000027.1 GCA_030696285.1 Sulfuricurvum sp.
GTCGTCGGTTCGATCCCGATAGGGTCCACCATCCTAAAACCCCCTTAAATACGAACTTTAAAGCCATTCATATAACTGCTAAATATTTTAGTATTTTCTCACTGGTGCCAGTTTTGGTGCCAGTTCTGAAAAACTATGGTAGATTGAAATCAACCAATATACTCATAAATATTTCCCCCATTTTCAAAATACCGTCCATCCATTTCAAGCTCGCGCCCAATTTTTTCATAATCGATGTTATTAGCGATTATTGAAGGAAGAGAATCTACCCCATAACACTCATTGATAAAATCATAAGCAATATCTTCCATTGTCACATTTTCGTGAATAATGACATCTTCATAACGCTCGATTGCTTCCTCAAAGCCATTGACCAAATTATGATCCATAAGGAAACGAATCGCTTTTAACTCGTTTTCGTCAAGACTGTCCACCGCTTCGGCGATCTCATTTAGTTTTTCGATGCTGTCGTATTCATTGATATGCATAAACTCACATTCGTAATCCGTAATAAATACCTCTTCGTGCTCACCATCCCCGCACACTTCCGCACCTGTTGAGAGAATTTCATTGATTTTTGCCTGCAAATTCTCGCTGTCCATCGGTAAAACGATCCATCTTCCGATCAAATGTCCTGAATTATATGCTGCCAAATCTGTAATATAAAGCTCCATTATGTCCCCTTGTATGTAAAAAAAAGATTTTCTTTGTTGAAGGTTTTCGGAATCTCTAATATTTTCTTTTTTCGAAAACATTGACACTCCTACCTCTTCAAACAAAGATTTTCTCCGTCGTTAGGCTTACCGTTTATCTCGGATTGGAAAGTTATAAAGATGGCTTGAATACCGATTAAAATCATTTAAACGAGTATTTCAGCCTCTTTGTGAAAAAACTTGTAATACGAATAAACGAGGTAGGGCTAAGGGCTGTTGGAGATAATGATTGAAGAGGTAGGAGGGTGAATGGTTCCAAGCGGATTCGACAAGGCGGCAGTCTTTCGCAAGTAGAGCAGAGCGTAATAAACCCTATATGGGTTTTTCTATCTTGAAGAAGTGGCGATTCGGGCAGGTGGTTGATTTCGTTGTATAAATTTAATTTATGATAAGTGCGTATTTTTTCGTAAACCATTATAACGATAGTGTCGAATCGACAATGGAGAAAAAATATGACACCTTACAACGAAATCAGGAAACTAATAGAAGCAATAATAGCGAAACAGCAAAGCCGATCTGAAATGGAACGAACGGCTCAATGTTTTTTAAAGCTGGTTATTGCGCATACGGGTAAGAAATTTTCAATGAGCGACCTCATTAAAAT
>JAUYSQ010000028.1 GCA_030696285.1 Sulfuricurvum sp.
TTGGAAAGCCCGACAGCGACATCCGCATCTCGAAACACCTCATCAAACGTTATCCCATCAGGAGCTAAAAATTCTTTTTTTTGATCGTTTAAGTCCTCACGCCCTGCATGAATCACCCCTTTTGAATCGCTCATAAAGATATTTTTTACCCCCATAAAACGGTAGAGCCTCGCGCAACTGATCGCTGCCGCACCGGCACCCACGATAACGATTTTCAAATCTTCCAACACACGATTGGTAATTTTTGCTCCATTCATTACCGCCGCGAGCGAAATAACCGCCGTGCCGTGCTGATCGTCGTGCATCACGGGGATATTCAGCCGCTCCACCAATCGTCTCTCAATCTCAAAACACTCAGGCGCTTTAATATCTTCGAGATTTATCCCTCCAAACGTCGGGGAAATCGCTGCAACCGCATCGCAAAAACGCTCTATGTCCGTCTCGTCCACTTCGATATCGTAGGCATCCAAATCGCTGAATTTTTTAAAGAGGATTGCTTTTCCTTCCATAACAGGTTTGGAGGCGAGTGCCCCGATGTTGCCCAGACCTAAAACCGCCGTACCGTTAGAGATCACCCCTACAAGATTCCCTTTTGATGTATAGCGATACGCATCATCAGGATTTTTCTGGATTTCCAAACACGGAGCTGCAACTCCTGGGGTGTAAGCGAGAGCGAGATCACTCTGTGAGGCAAAAGGTTTGGTGATAAGGGTGGCAATTTTGCCGGGACGCGGATTTTCGTGATACAGTAATGCGTTTTCATTCAGTGTGCTGTCGTGATTCAAAAAGTACTCCCAAAGATAATCTAAACTATCTTACTCCACAATTTCTTAAGAAATATGGTTTTACAGGGAGTTTTTTGCCTTATATTAAAATGCAATATTGAGACGCGCACCCATCATATAATAATTGTATCCTGCCGCCTGATCCAGTGCGTAGTTACCTGTTTCTGCATTCATTTCCGAATAGAGTTTTGGGGTAAACTGATAACGCCATCGGATACTTCCGCCGCCATAAAAATCATTTGACGATGCGCCATATCGGTCAAAGGATTGGAAACCGGCGTACGGGTCAAGATAATAGGTCGATTTTCCCTCTCGATACTCTAAGCCTGCAAAAAGTTGATGCGAAATAAAATTGTCCGGATCAAAATATCCCCCTCCGCTTTGACGCTCAAAATCAAGATAACGGATGGCATATCCGACGGTAACCCGAGGATTAGTGAGATCAAACACATGTTTTATTCCCACTCTGAGATCATTCGCATCATTATCATCCGAATACGAACGGTGCGCATAACTTCCATAAATTGCATTATGACCTTCCAGCGCCTTTGAGAGGTGTACTTCGCCGCCGTTCATGCTAATTGCGTTATCAATCAATTGCGCCGTATCCAACAGCGCCTCTCGATACAATACCGCCCCGGCTTCCCAATCCCCTCGATAATAATTCACTCCCACATGGCCGGTCATCGTGTTGTTGGTACTATTAGAACGGTCAATCACGTAACCAACCCCGGCATGCGCTCTTAGAGATGAATACAATGCCGTTCCTACATTGGTACTAATACTGTCAAAACGGTTCGAGAGAGCCCCATTACTCGCACTTCCATGCCGATAACTCACATCTCCTGAAAAATTGTTCACATTAAAATTGTAGGTAGTTCGAATGGTTTTAACGATATTGCCGTCACTGTCATGATAATATGAAAGGGCGGGCAAATCGATCGAGTTACCACTTTGCACGGTGGGAAGTTCACCCCGTTTTGCTTTGAAAATTGCATCGTCAAGCTTCGCCAAATTCGTCGTTTGATAGGGAAAACGGGGAGTCAGTTTTGAGCGTTCGCTGATCGCCTTATCCAGTTCACCAACAGAAAGCTGTGCGTAGGCATATCCCAATCGGACATCGAAATTATCGCCGCGTTCCAATGCTTTTTGATAATATTCCAAGGAATCAGAAGCATTGGAGTTCCACGCCAACAGATCTGCTTTGACGTGGAGTGCTTCGCTGTTCAGAGGATCGGACTGCAATACCTCATCACTCAGCCGCATCGCTTCCTTCGGATTATTTTTCCAGGATAAAAAGCGGGCTAAAAGTGTTTTTACTTCACTGTTATCAGGGTGTTCTTCACGTAACTGTTTTAAGTGGACAATCCCCTCGTCCAGCTTATCCACCCACGAGTAATAGCGGGCCAATTGAATCTTCTCAGCAACGGAGAGGACAGTGGGATCACTCTTCAACGCCTCTTCATACCGTATCAATGCCTCATCAATTTTATCCTGAGCTATCAAACTGTCCGCTTCGCGCTTGAGTTCAAATGCTTTATTTTGAACATTCACCGACAGTACCGAAGAACTCTCCGCCTGCACATAAACCGGCTGAACAATTGCACCAACGACAACTGCTGCACTCAAACTGAGCAAATGGTATAGTTTTTTATGATTCATAATTTTTTCCTCCTCGAATATACTGCCGATACGATATCAGATCCAGTTTGTATGAAATAGAAAGACGCGGAATCGTATCAATCCCATCCTCTATAATATTCCAATATCCCTCATTTGACGTTAAAAAATACTCAAATCCCACTTTTTTTGCACTGTCAATGTGCTGTTGCCGATATTCCCCAAAAGGCCACGCCATAACAGAACTTATTTTTCCCGTTTCACGCTTCAAAGTCTCTTGGAAGTGTGACAAATCTTCCAACAATTGTCCCTCTGAAAGTTTAAAAATACCCGATGGCTCCTGATGAAGCCGATACGAATGACATCCCAATCGTACCCTCCCCTCACCCAAAAGATAACGGTACTCATCCCAACTGAGCATGGGACGATTTATTCTGTATTTTGTCCATGTCCCTACCGATTCTCCAATAATATTGATCGTCGCTTTAAATCCATAACGTGAAAGAAAAGGATACGCGTACGATAAAAAAGAAAAATATCCATCATCAAAGGTCAGAATAACCCCTTTTTTTCCTCCCTTTCGAACGAATGACTCCGCCTCATCGACAAAAAGAGTGGTATACCCTTCCCTAAAAAGCCACTCCATCTCTGCGGCAAAATCAGCCGGTGAAACGGTATACGGATCTTTTGAATAGGGGTTGACATCATGGTACATTAATACCGCAACCGTATTCATGTTATCATTGCCAAAAAGCGAAATACTCCCACCCAATACTACCGTACTAAAGAGACCGAGTTTTAAAAAATCGCGCCGTAACATCTCTTTCATTTTTGTCCATCCCGTGCCGAATGCAAATACTCTTTGAGAATGCCGTAACTCTCTTTGACCTTCGTATGATAGGTTGGGGTATTCCATTCCTCCCATTGAACCATTCGAACATCCTCTTTTTTACCAGAGTTTGGGACAAAATGATATGTTTGGGAGGATTGCTTCAAAAGCACCACATTGATCCCCTCCGTTTTACGATAGGCACCTTGATGATCCACCCATAAAACACTTTTCGAACTGGGATCGGTCACATTGAGCAATGCCCATGGAAGTCGAACTTCGAGGGTATTGTCCTCATAATAAAAATCGCTCAACGAGTTAGAATCGGGAGACTCCGAGAGGAGTGTTCCAAATCTCAAGGGGCTCATCGTGATAAAACGGGGAGGATAAAAGGTTTTCAGATCTTTACTCAATCGCCGTTCGTTCACACACTGCACCATCTCTACCCATCCCCCCTGTATCGACGCGATGGGACGAATCACCTTACTTTCATGATTGAGATATTTGTCATACGGTGCTGTTATCAAAATGCGGCTTTTCTGTTTTCCTGAGAGTTCGATACAAAACGTGAGAGGAATCGGACTAAGCAGCCCAGAACTTACGGGCAGGCGGTACTCCCCTTGCGTATCTCCGCACGTTCCCAAACCAATTAAAAATGACGATACATCAAAATCAATTTTTTCCTTCGTCTTCAGCTGAAGATACAAAAATCCTTCATCACTCATAGCCTTACACTGCACAACCTCTTCATACAGAGTTTGTGCCTCATTCCATTCTCTACTATTTGCGCTGAGGGTACATTTTTTATCCGGATACCCGGGATACATGGCCAGCAATCCAAAGGTCTGTTCTGCGTTCTGAGCATTAAACCATAAGGAGCGGCGTTCACGGGGAAGATGGTAGGGGACAAAGAGCCGATTGTTTTTAAACCATTCGTCAAACCAGCTAAAGAGAATCGCTCCCGACAATCCGGTTTCAAAAATAGTTTTCATCATCTGAACGTTTATTTCTCCTTGCTCTTTCTCATTCAAACCGCCGTGATTCCACCCCAGCGGATGCCAATGCGCCGCATCTCGGCTAGAGGGTACCCCAAACTCTCCTATGACGATGGGCATTCCCTGATGGTGGTTTTTAAGCTGCTTTAAATACACTCCATACGGATTTTTGCTCTCCAGCCCCTCAACCAGCAAAAAATCGGGATAGTAGGGATAAACATGATACGTTGCATACAATCCTCCCCCCTGAACACTTCTGAATTTTAAAAGATCCAGACTCTCGACATCTTCATCCATCTGACACACATCGGGCGGTGCACTTATCAATCCTTGGCGTTTTAACCCTTCATAATACGACGCTTCGCTTTTATGTTCCAACGGATCAAGTGTCGGCCAGTTCACGACCGATACCGGATGAGAATCTCCATACGTACGGGTTTCATAGCCTTGGATCGCATCACATTGCGCTGCGATCCACCGTTCAAACGGCGTCCCCCCGCTCATCGCAATGTATTCCCCATCATACGCTCCCTTTTCTTGTTTCATTAGGGTGTTATAAAGAGAAACGGCACACGTCTCCCATTCTCTTCCCAATAAAAAAGAGTGGGTCCACTGCGAAACATCGTCGCTATAGTGACCCTCAGGGTTCCCCCTCATGGGCGAGAGTGTCAAATTTCCGTAAATCGCATCCACCGCGTTATGAATTTGCTGGGCAACATACGAAGCATACTTAGCTTGGTTAAAATCATTATCCTCCGGTAATTCAAGCCATATTTCTTGAATAAGATAGAGTTTTTTCGCAGACATTCGATTATGGAGGGAAAGCGCACGATAAAATGCCGGAGGATGGAGGGTATAAATCCGTACCGTATTAAATCCGGCGTCTTGCATCATTGCAAACCATTTGAGATACGTTCCTCTCATAACGGCAAACTCTCCGGGGAAAAATCCAGGTAATCCCAATCCGAGATTAATACCTCGAATGGTAAATTCTTCCCATTTCTTTCCTTTTTTTATCTGTATCTGATCACCATGTACTCGAAAAAAAACTCCTCTGCTGCCTGCTTTTTTTTCATTCGCTTCTTTTGTATCCACCCTCTTTTGCAGTGCCGGCATACGTATATCTCTGGTATCCAACTCCAATGCTTTGTGTGACGCCCATCTAGCCTCCGGCCACGCTTGCAGATTTTCGTAGGCAACAGCCAAACCAGACCATTTTTGAAAAGTTTGTCTAGATTCCAGTGCGCGTTTAAAAAGATTTACCGCTTCTTGAAAATCCCCATTAGAGAGTGCTTCTTCAGCAAGCTGTTCACTGCTTGACATCTTCTGAACCTAATGTTTTATGGGATTCATGGTCAGAATGTGTTTTCCCTGATTTATGGACATACTCCCATGAATACGGCATAAAGAAAAATTGAAATATCCCTTGCAAACGCCACCATGCATTGATTTGCCGATATCCGAAATGTTCAATCGATCCATACAACAGCAACCGAGCCAAATGTTTCCATGAGGGATACCGTTTAATGGTCATCTCTTCGAGCAAAATGGTGGCAACCGATAAGAATGTCCCATACACTAACGCCAAGAGTAAAAAGAGGATAAAATAATGGACACTTAAAAGGCCAAAATAATACGCCAGCGGCATCACCACAAAGCCCAACAGTTCGATAACCGCTCCGGTGGATTCCAAGAAAAGAAAATAAGGGAGCGAAAACAACCCTACCGTTTTGTATTTCGGATTGAAGATCATCCCCCGATGTTTCCAACATGCCTGTAACAGCCCCACCTGCCATCGGCGACGCTGACGACCAAGCTGACCTATTTTTTCAGGAACCTCTGTCCAGCAAATAGCGTCCAGTGCATAATCGATCTTATAAGGACGTTTTTCATGAGCGTACAAACGGTGCAGTTTGAGTACGATTTCAAGATCTTCCGAAACCTGCTTGCGATCATATCCTCCTGCTCGTACGACGGCATCTTTTAAAAAGAGGGAAAATGCCCCAGACAAGATCACCGATCCGCCCAATGCATTCCAGCCGATCCGACCGAATAAAAAGCTTCGCAGATATTCGACAATCTGAAACATTGCCAACGAACTCTCCGGCAATTCAGGCGCATTGCCTTGAACCTCCGGATGATCCATCCCGTTTAAAACCCGGACATCTCCTCCGCAAGCGATTACGGGAACCTTGCTTTCAACGACTTGTACCATGATTTTAAGCAGTGCAGAGGTATCCAAAATCGAATCCGCATCGACCGAACAAAAATAGGGATAATGGCTGATATTGATACCCGCATTGAGAGCGTCGGCTTTCCCCCCTTTCTCTTTGTCAACCACTAGAAAATTTGGATGTTCTTTGTTATAGTAAAATCCCTTGATTGGTTCGGTTTTAAGGATATCCCGATACAGCTGATCCACCTTCTGAAGGTTATAGGTTTCAATCAGAAGTTGCAATGTCTTATCTTCCGAGCCGTCATTGATCACAATCACTTCGAATGAAGGGTATTCTTGCACCAGGGCTGAAGCAACCGTACGTAAAATAACATCCTCTTCATTGCAAGCAGGGATCAGAATCGATACAGGAGGCGTTTCATTGGAATAAAGCCATAAACGGTCTTCGGTGTATTTGGCACGAGACCCATGTCGTATAACGGTAAAAAGGGCAATGGACAGTAAAAGAGTATACACACTGTTGAGCAAGCCATAATAGACCCCAACTGCGATGTTAAAAAAAATGATTCCAGAAATAAGATAACTAGTCATTATCTCCTCCTTGTGGATGGATAAGAAGATGCAGATTTTGTCGAATTTCACCGTCTGGATGACTCAATGCCGTCTCTTTCAAACTTGAGGAAAGTCCGATGGAGTGCATATAAAAGAGGATACGCGCAGAGGAATTAAACAAGAGGGATGATTGTGTCAAGTGATTGACAAGCTGTTGCACATACCCTTCCAGATGAATCGCTTCACAGATTGCTTCTTTGGCATAGGTATCTTCTCCCTCGATCACTCCGATGATGGTTTCTAAACTCTCATCCCCCAGGCTTACAATAGCTCCAGCCGCGGCACGTCTTACTTGCCAATGCGCATCGCGAAGCAACAATACCATCTCTCCAAGACTCTTTTCACAAAAAAATCGTCGTGCCACTTCAACAGCCTGCATACGAATAAACCACTGTGCATCGTGCAAATGAAGCTTAATCTCATGCAACGTCATTGGAACCCTTTGCAAATTTGCATTGGCAATCAAGCGCAAACATCGAACACGAATCTCCGCATCCTCAGACTCCAGCATCTCCATCGCAACGGCTACCATATCCTCTGTCACTACCGAACGGCTCAACGCATCCAGAGTAACAATCACGGAAAGCCTCTCTCCTGAATGTTGAAAATGGTGCAAAACCCTGACCAAATGTTCACGGTACAGTGGCGCAAACATCAGTAAAATCATTTCACCGTTTTTAGGGGTAATAACCTCTTTTTTGAGAATCAACGGGAAAATAGTGATAATAGATTCCAACGCTTTCTCGCTTCCAATCAGGGCCATCGCTTTGATGATACTGTTCGCCAGCTCCGTTTTATCACTCTCTTCTTTCAGCACTTGAAACAACAAATCAACAGACTCTTCGCTTTGCATTCGTCCCAAACGATCTGCCGCACGCGCACGCATAGGTATACTTAAACGCTGCGAGATGAGTTTCTTTTCGTATAACCGAATAAATCCGACCTCTTGAATCAAAGACAAAATTGCCTTATCATCCGCCCTACATTTCTCGCACACAATCTGCTCTAACGCCTCGCGTCCAAAACCATCTTCGCCAACCACACGCTGAAGCTCGGAGATACGCTGGGTATTTCCGCCCAATACTTCATCTATCCATGTTTGATAGAGAGATTTGAGATGATCAATCTGCGTGTACTGTTTTTTGTGAATCCAACGACGAAGAAACGTCCCTAGAACAATAAAACCAATAGAGAATGAGAATAAACAAACGAGGATGAGAAGTATAATTTGAATATCCATCGTCTTAACCTTTATTAGAAAGATCTATAATTTCAAGTATAGTACTTTCATAATTAAAAATCAATTGACTATTTAATATTACTCCTCACTCACACACCGTACATGCGCCGCTTCACTTTTGCTCACAGTAGCGACGGACCCCAGTTTGAATCCGACCGCATACGCTTCTTGGCTGTTTAGTAAGTCACCCGTCCAATAATAGCGGTGCATCATCGGCCCAAAAAACTTCATATCGACACTCGGACGTAAAAATGCGGTATCGACAATGCCGTATAATTCATCACTTGAGGGAAGTCGCCATGAACGTCCATTGAGGGTAAGATTTTCGCACATTTCTTTGGCCTGTTCAAAAGAGTATTTAGCACGCTTATCCGTTGCATCGAGTGAATGCCACAGCAGCCCTGAGCCTTTATCTTCCGTCCCTTGAGGTGTTAAACGATAGTTACGACTTTGTTTTATCTCAGGGATATTGGTACACACAACAGCAATTTTTTTCGTCGGAGGAGAGAGGGTAATGTTGCGCTCTTTCGGGAAAAAACTGTATCCTAGCACCTCTATGACCCCTCCATCACCCTCACTTCCCGTTCCGGTAATGGCATTGCCGGAAATGATTTGCATCCCAGACCAATAGCTAAACCCCACGTTAAAAGGGGTGGTTTTAGGAAGAGTAAACAGCTCTTGGATCGATAACGTTCTCCATGAAGAACCCAAATCACGACAATATTGGATGGCATTTTCTTGTGTCAGATTTTCAGATGAAGAGAGATGTACTTGAGCACTGGCGGTAAAACTCAACACACTCAAAAGAATGAGGCTATATTTTTTCACAATATTCTGCCAGCAAACCGCCTCGTACCCTCTCGTATGCTTCATCACCAACGAGTTTTTTGACAATGGCGAGACCAAAACAAATCGCCGTTGCCGGACCGCGTGACGTCATCACGTTGGCCGTTTCGACCACAGCACTTTTATCGCCTTGATATCCAGCAAGCTTGATCTCATCTTCGACACTCGGATAGCAGGTATATCCTTCTTTTAGAACACCGGCTGTGTAGAGTGCATACGGAGCGGCGCAGATGGCACCGATATTTTTTCCTTTGGCATCCATCTCTTTGAGCAATAACTGAACACCGTGATCATGAGCCAATGCTTTCGTACCGCCCATGCCGCCAGGAAGAACAATCATATCGAGATCATCAGCAGTGAGGCCATCCATACAACGATCACATTGAACCGTGATCCCGTTGGCGCCCTTTACGAGAAGCGTCTCATCCAACGCTCCCATAATAACGTCGATTCCGCCACGGCGCAATACATCAACAATACTTACTGCTTCAATTTCTTCAAAACCTGTTGCAATGGGAACTAAAACTCGTGGCATAATGATTCCTTTATTACTTTCCTAAAATTATACTCAGAATATTAAAAGAGTCTATTGTATTGAAAAACTATAAAAAAATATGAAGACTTTATCAGAGAGAGAAAAGCTGGATTCCCGTTTTCACGGGAATGACACAATAGAGTATTAAGAAGAGAAAGTTACTTTACTTTTTCCATATATTCACCCTCAACGGTGTTAACACGGATAATATCACCCTCAAGCAAGTGATAAGGGATTTGTACGACAGCACCTGTTTCAAGCGTTGCCGGTTTTTTGGAACCGCTTGAAGTGTCCCCTTTGAAGTTTGGTGGAGTTTCAACGATTTTGAGTTCCATGATTTCAGGAGCATCCACGCTGATTGCTTTGCCATTGTGCAAAATGATTTGGACATTGGTACCGTCTTTGATCCATTTGCTCGCATCTTCACACTGCTCGTATGTCAATCCTAGTTGCTCAAAGCTCTCGTTGTCCATAAATTGGAGCATTTCACCGTCATCGTACAAATACTGCATAGTTTTGTGTTCAATATTCGGAACTTCAAACTTATCGCCTGCGTGAATCGTCTTTTCAACCACTTTACCGTTTAAAAAACTTTTGACTTTACAACGAACAAATGCTGCACCTTTACCTGGTTTAACGTGTTGAAAATCGATAACTTTATACGGTACACCCGTGATTTCGAGGCGTACCCCTTTTTTGATATCGCCCATTCCGATCGTTGCCATGAATATTCCTCATATTGATAATTAAACGAATTTTACCTGAAACGGCTTTGAATTTCAAACTGTACTTTATTCTTATGGTATCATCTTGTAAAATATCTAATCTTTTTAACTCTCTTAAACTTTTAACAGAGTATAATCGCGATTATAGTTTTTATAAGCATCACAAATATATCACCGAGGATGGTTACCCTTATGACGTACACATATCGACGATTAGCTATCGCATTAGTGCTGGGAGTATTCAACGCTCACGCCGTGCCTCTCACCCTTAATCAAGCGATCACCCAGCTCAAAGAACAAAATTTAGAGATCAAAGCTGCCGCATTGGATGCCAAAAATGCGCACAATGATGTCAAGCTCTCTCAAGGATACACCTACGGTTCTCTCGATTTTACCCAAAATGCTATCCGCTCCAACGAGGCGGGTAATGTGTTCGGATTTAAACTCAGTTCACGGGAAGCCGATTTCGGGGATTTTGGATTTTCAGATTTTTCATTAACCAATCCTAATATTCTTTCAGTACAACCCAAAGACCTCAACTATCCCGGTTACCAAAACTTTTTTCAAAGTAAGCTCACCTACGCCATCCCCCTTTATACGGGCGGGAAACTCAGCAGTTATGAAAAAATAGCGCAAGAGATGGAAAAAATCAAACAGCTCGATACCGAAAAGGTAACCGCAGAAAAAATCTATCAAACCCGTAAAAGCTACTACGATATGGCACTGCTGAATCACTCCATCGAACAACTAGGGGTTATTCAGAAAAATATTTCTACGTTAGAAACAACAACGGAGCAAATGCTTAAAGAGGGATATGCCAAAAAAGTCGATTTGCTCGAAGTACAAGCCAAGAAAGCCAATGTTGAGCGGATGCTGGGCGAGATGGAAGCCAATAAAAAGCTGTTGTTTCACTATCTAAGCTTCCTTTTAAATCAAAACGTTACTGAAATTGTTCCCCCTACAGATGATCGCGCCCACACGACACTCACCGAATCAGAGGTGTTGACCAATAACATTGATCTGAAAAAAGCATCTCATGGTTTGGAAATTCGCTCTTCCATGATCGATGTTGCCACTTCCCCTTTCCTTCCAACGGTCGGAGCTTTTGCGGAAGCTTCCAGTGCGGATAATACGTTTTTAGGTGATTTTAGTGACCATGCGGGCTATACGTTCGGCGCCAAACTCAGCTGGAATCTTTTCAATGGCGGTATTGATAGTCACACATTGGAAAAAGCACGTATCGATCAGCTAAAAACAGCGACGGAAGTAGAACTGGCCAAAAAAGGAGTTGCCCTCCAATTTGACAAAATTCAAACTGAAATTGAAAGCTTGGACTATCAAATTGCAAGCTTGCAAAAAGAGCTCGATCTCTCCAATGCCATTTATGCCAACTATGAAGGGCGTTACCGAGAACACCTCGCATCCATGAGTGATCTTATTATCAAACAATCCCAACAAATCGAAAAAATCATCAACCTTCAAATGGTTAAAAATCAACGAAACGAGCGTATTTTTGCCCTCGAAAAACTAACGCATGGAGCCAATCAATGAAACTATGGATCACCCTTCTCACCCTAAGCGCCACACTAAGCGCTGCAGGACTCAGCCTCTCAGGAGTTGTCATCTCAGACAATCAAAAAATGATTACGAGCCGTAATATGGGTTTTGTCACAAACGTCAATGTTTCCGAAGGTTCACGTGTCCGTAAAGGAGATCTCCTCTATACCATCGATTCCAGAGAGATCGATTCTGCTAAAACCCAAGTGGATATGGGAATTGCACAAGCTGAGCTATCGTTACAAATGTACCAAAACCAACATGAAAATCTCAAAGTCAATCTTGAGCGTCACAAACGGCTGTACCAACAAGATATGGTGAGTAAATATGAAGTTGAAAATCTCGAACTCAATGAGAAAAATCTCAAAAATACGATTAAAATCGCGGAACGCCAAGTTTCTCAGGCCAAAGCACGTCAAAAAGAGGTCACCAATCAGTACCAATATTTACGCATCGTAGCTCCTAACAATGGTGTTGTTATTGCTAAAAATATCAAAGTAGGCGAAATGGCAATGCCTGGAATGCCCGCTATCGTATTATCGGATTTAAGCAGCCTTAAAATCGAAGTGGAAGTTGCCGAAAGTGCTCTTCAAATGGCTCAAATCGGACAAAAAGTCAAAGTATCGATCCCTTCAACGGGATTTGTAGGTATCGGACGCATCAGCTCTGTCATCCCAAGCTCTAATCCTATGACCCACACCTTTAAAGTCAAAATCTCCTTTAGCGCGAAACAAGCCGTTTATCCCGGAATGTACGCTACTGTCGAACTAAACTAGGAGAACCGATGTCATCTCACCATAGACCGTATGAACCCACAGATTCGGCCGGAAAGCTCGCACGCGGATTTCTCCGTAACCCTCTCACCCCTATTTTAGGTGTTTTTCTCCTTATCATCGGCTACATTGCGTTGATGATGATGCCGCGTGAAGAGAACCCGCAGATGGTTGTCAGTGGTTCGACTGTCATTATCGCTATGCCGGGTGCAACCGCCTCTGAGATCGAAAACGTTATTGTCAAACCCCTTGAGCGTAAACTCAAAGAGGTCAAAGGGATAGAGAACATCCACGGCATGGCGATGGACAATGTTGCCGTGATCAATGCTGCTTTTTACATCGGAGAGGTCAAAGAGGACTCCAACCTCAAAATCTACGACAAAATCATGCAAAATATGGGCATTCTCCCCAAGGGAGCGATGCAGCCGATTATCAAACCGCTCGATATCGACGTTGATATTCCCGTCCTCTCGGTCGCCTTTTATTCAAATGATCCCAAAATTGATCCCACCCTTTTAAATGATCGCGTTAAAGAGATTCAACACCACATTAACGGCCTCCCCAATGTCGCTGTTACCGATGTCAAGGGGGCAAAGAAACATCAGTTCAATGTCCTTGTTGATCTAAACCGCCTTTCAGGTTACAACCTCTCACTGGGACAAATCGTCCAAGCGGTGCAAGCTCTCTCGTATAATGTACCTGAAATCAAAGGGAAAACCCAGAAGAATGAGATCGTAATGATCGGGGTGAAAAATGCGATTGAAAGCATTGAGGATGTGGGAAATATCATCGTCGCTCAATACGGCGGTTCGGCGATTTACTTGCGTGATGTTGCCACGGTAAGTGCCGGTCAAGACATCCAAAACTTTAAATCAACCCTCGTCAGTATCAAAGATGAAAAAGGAAATTTTTCACCTCTCAAAGATCAAATCACCCTCACTGTCTCCAAACTCCAAGGGACCAATGCCGTCATTATTGCCGATGCGGTCAAAGTGGAATTGGAAAAATATAAAGAGGAGATGAAAAGCCAAGGAATTAGCTACGTTATCACTCGTAACGACGGCGAACGAGCCAATGAAGCGGTCAATGAATTGGTGTTTCACCTTCTCCTCTCTATTGTTATCATCGCTATTTTGCTCACATTTGTATTGGGCTGGCGTGAATCGCTCATCGTTACCTTTACCGTTCCGGCAATTTTGGCGATAACTTTGTTTATTGCCTATCTCACGGGTCAAACCATTAACCGTATTACCCTTTTTGCCTTTTTGCTGAGCCTTGGATTACTCGTTGATGCGGCGATCATCGTTATCGAAAATATCCACCGTCATTTTCACTCCCCGACAGCAGCGGATAAAGATGTCGATCAGCTTATGATCGAAGCAACCGATGAGATCGGAGCACCTACCAACATTGCAACCCTTGCCATCATCCTCACAATGGTTCCGATGGCATTTGTCGGACAGATGATGGGGCAGTTTATGAAGCCTATCCCGGCCAATGTCCCTGTTGCCCTCGTCGCATCGTTGTTTGTTGCCTATATCTTTACCCCTTATTTGGCAGTACGGTTGCTCAAAAAACCTGAACACCATACACCTGATCATCATGGAGAGGCTCACTAATGTACCAAAAATTTGAAAATTATTTACTCAACATTCTCCAAAGCTCATCCAAAAAAAAGATGATACTGTGGATAACGCTCGCGGCCTTTATCCTCTCGGTTGCGCTGATCCCTACGGAGTTTGTAATGGCCAAAATGCTCCCGGGAAAAAATAACGATACCTACTCCGTCTATGTTGATCTCCCTACGGGAAGTTCGATAGAACAAACGCGTCAAGTCACCCAATGTGTTACGGGAATTTTACAAAAAGAACCCGAAGCACTCGATATAGAAGTCTTTTTAGGTGCGGGTTCTCCTTTGGATTTTGCCGGTCTGATTAAAGGATCTCATTTCAAAAATTCCGAAAACGTGGCTGAAATTGTCCTCAATCTCACCAAAAAGCATGATCGCTCCGAGCCCTCGTATATAATGGTGCAGCGTCTCCGTCCTGTTATCCAAAAACAATGTGAAAGCCTCTATTCTCAGACCAGTATCAAATTTATCGAACCTCCGGCAGGTCCTCCGACAATGGCAGCTATCGTTGCTGAAGTTTACGGGAACAATCCTGCAGGGATTCGTCATTTAAGCGAACGTGTGAAGGGCGTCTTTTCGAAAACAAAAGGGCTTGTCGACATTGACATCATGCAAGATGATATTTATAACAAATTTGAAGTGCGTGTCAACAGCGATAAGATTTCCCGCGCCGGATTGGATATCAAACACGTCAATGATATTTTGTATCTGGCATTTGAGGGGATGAACATCGCGGTTAAAAATTCTCGCGAAGCATCAGAGCAAATCCCTATTTTCCTCGTCCTCGATCCTGAAGGGAAAAAATTCAGTTCCAACGATTTGAATGCCATTAAGATGAAACTCATGAGCCTAAAACTCATGAACAGTATGGGAATGATGGTTCCCATCACCGAAGTCGTCGATGTAGTCCCTGTCAAATCCAATCCGACGATCATGACCAAAAATCTGCATCAAATGTCCAATGTACTCGCAGAAACCGATATGGTTTCTCAAGTATACCCCCTTATGGACGCGCGTAACGTCATCTTAGAGACGTTTACCGACGAATACGAGATCCAGAAAATCGGTCTTTTTAATCTCGAACTGATTGATAAAAAATCCCATGAGCGTTATGAATTGCTCTGGGACGGCGAAATGGAAGTCACTCTCGATACCTTCGTTGATTTGGGCGGTGCGTTTATTGCGGCACTTCTCCTTATCTTCTTGCTGATGGTTATTTATTATAAAAGCTTTGTTTTGAGCGGTATTGTCCTGTTGGGGAGCTTCCTCTCGATTATCGGAGTCCTTTTCGGTCATTTGATTATGGATCTGTTCACTGCCGATACATTCTTTTTGACGGCAACCTCATTGATCGGCTTTATCGCCCTGATCGGTATCAGTTCTCGAAATTCTCTCCTTTTGATCGATTTTACCAAATCGCTTATGTCGGATAAAGGGATGGCTAAAAAAGAGGCGATAGCTTACGCTGCTGCTACCCGTGCCAAACCGATTTTCCTCACTGCGGCAGCCATTATCCTCGCTTCTACCCTCCTTGCGAGTGACGCAGTCTTTGGAGGGCTTGGTGTGGCTTTGATTTTTGGTACCATTGCGGCCGTGGTCGCATCCCTGATCGTCGTCCCCATTTTGCTCGACAACTCGGAGTTAGAACGTCATTTTAATTTTCATGAACGCAAAGCCGTTTCCATAATGGATCCATTGTAAGAATCTAAAAAAAATAAACTTCTTTGTGCAACCGTAGACAAGTTTTATCTTTTTGAGGTAAAACTCGTCTCATGAAATTACAAAACCTAACCCTAACCACCCCTTATTTGAATCTTGATCCGATTTTTTACCATGAAGTGCACCCGACACCGCTCAAAAATCCCACCCTTGTCAGTCTCAACACGGATGCAGCCAATCTGATGGGACTTGACCCTGCCAAACTTACCGCCAATGAGCTCGAAGAACTTTTAAACGGAACAACTCTCTTGGAGGGTTCACGTCCGTATGCCATGTGCTACGCAGGGCATCAGTTCGGCTACTATGTTCCCCGTCTAGGCGATGGACGAGCGATTAATTTGGGGCTAGTCAACGGCTGGAATCTTCAGCTAAAAGGCTCAGGACAAACCCTCTATTCACGCCAAGGAGACGGTCGCGCGGTTTTACGCTCCTCTATCCGCGAATATTTGATGAGCGAAGCGATGCACGCACTGGGTATTCCCACCAGCCGTGCATTGGCACTCATCAGCTCCGATGAAAAGGTAGCACGGGAGAGATGGGAGAAAGGGGCGATTGTCCTGCGACTCTCTCCATCTTGGATCCGTTTTGGGAGTTTTGAATACTTTTTCCACTCAAACCAACACGATAAACTCCAAAAACTTGCCGATTTTTGTATGGCCGAATCGTTTCCGCAGTTTTTAGAAACAGAAGACGGCTACGTAAAAATGTTTGGAGAAATCATCAAACGCACCGCAGAGACGATCGCCCATTGGCAATCGGTCGGTTTCAATCACGGCGTTATGAATACCGACAATATGTCCGCCATCGGACTTACGATCGATTATGGCCCGTACGCGTTTCTCGATACCTTTGAGAGCGGTTATATCTGTAACCACACCGATCAGGAGGGGCGCTACAGTTTCGACAACCAGCCACGTATCGGACATTGGAATCTCTCCATGCTGGGACGTGCCCTCTCACCCCTCATTACGCAGGAAAAAATAGAGCGTGAGCTCGAAAAATACGGAGAGATTTTCACGGCCAAATTAATGGAGCTTTTGCACCATAAACTAGGTCTTGCGTCTGAAGAGGAGAATGATGGAGAGTTGTTTAGAGCTCTTTTTACCGCAATGGAAAACGGCCGTATTGATATGACCCCATTTTTTCGCTCCCTCAGCCACTATGATGGAGATAAAAACCCCCTTCTCTCTCTGACTCTCGCCCCCAATCAGCTGAACGAATGGCTCGATCTCTATAACAAACGTTTGGAGAATAACCCTTTAACAGCAGATGAACGCCATGCTCAAATGCTCAAAGCCAATCCCAAATACATCCTCAAAAACTATATTCTCCAAGAGGCGATTGACGCGGCGGAAAAAGGGGATTTTACCCTGACAAATGATTTACTCACCCTTGCCCAAAATCCCTACGATGAACATGAGCCGTTTGCACGCTACGCAGGAATAACCCCCTTACAGCGTCAGAATTTAAAACTTAGCTGTTCATCGTAAATAAATTTTTACTCCTGCATGGATTGATTAATATTTAACCAATCTGTGCATATTCCATACTCAATTACTGCTTATACTATCATCACTAATTAAGCACACGTTTGAGCGACAAGGAGTTTCTATGCACTACGACCATCTGATCGGCTATATGTCCGATGTTCAAAATTTTGAAAAAAACATGAGTTCACTCTCCGATAAATGGAACCTTCTCACGTTGCTAGGCTCCATGTCCAATATAGGGATGGACACCAGCGAAACACGAAAAGCATTCGAAGATCTGCTCGATGAACCACTCATGCGTCTCACTCAAGAAACATTTAACAAAAGTCTCGATGAACTCGAGTCCAAAGCCCAATCGGCCATCGATATCTTGATACGCAATCTGTTCGAGAGGACTGCTGACATTGGTTTTTTAGCAACCGACGATGATATTCGCAACTATCTCATTTTCCTACATACGACCTACATATCAAGCTCCGAAGAGATGCGATGCCTTAAATTAGAAAAAAAAGAGTCCCTTTCCAACCATTTTCGAGAATATGTAACAAAATACAGTGTCTATGAAAATATCATCTTACTCGATGCCAAAGGTAAAATCCTCGTCCAGCTCGATGAAACTAACTCGATCTCTATCTCAAAAGATCCGCTGATCCAAGAATCCTTAAGCACTCACCAAGGCTACGTCGAAACCTTCCGTACCAGTGATCTAACCCATCACAAACCTTCACTCATCTACTCCTACCGAGTAAGCCATCCCAACACGGATGAACCATTGGGAGTACTATGCCTGATCTTCAAATTTGAAGACGAACTCAAAAGCATTTTTCACAAACTTACCCGTGAAAACCCTTACATTGCTTTGGAACTGCTTAGTAAAAATGAGCAGGTCATCGCTTCTTCCTCTTCCCATCACGTTCCCATTGGATCCCATTTAGAAGCGCGGGACAGTGAAACGCACCAAACCTATTATGCAGGATTTGAATACCTCTATAAAGCGGTCACGACGGGGGGATATCAAGGCTATTTCGGACCGGGATGGATAGGTCATGCTATGGTGCCGTTGCATCTGGCATTTCGATCCTCTTCACGAGCCTCATTTTTAAAAAATGATCTTTTTGATACGGTAGCCAATGCAACCGCCTATTTTCCTCAAGAACTGAAAGATATTTTGAGCAAAGCAAAAAAGATTCAAACCGAACTCGACATCACCGTATGGAACGGAAATGTCCAAATCGCCAACGCATCCAACAAAGAGAACCCCTTTACAAAAGCGCTCCTAAATGAAATTTCTAAAACCGGAGAAGAGACCAAACTCGTTTTTGATGACACCGTTGCCAACCTCAATACCGCTATGCTTATCCGATATCTTGAAGATCTGAAATTTCAATCGTCCTTGGCGATCGATATCATGGACCGAAACCTCTTTGAGCGGGCAAACGACTGCCGCTGGTGGGCACTCACGACTACCTTCCGAGAAATTTTATCTCAGCCTCATATCAGCGAAACCGATCGGGAAAAAATGAATGCTATCCTAGAGACGATAAATGGCCTTTATACCGTCTACACAACCATGTTCGTCTATGATCGTGACGGGTTCATTGTCGCCGTGTCCAATCCAAATGACAACCATTACATAGGCAAACGCGTCGGATACAACTGGGCTATGGAAACGCTCCGGCTTGAAACAACACAAGAGTATGTCGTTTCACCCTTTGAACCTAGTATCTTCTATGACAACCGTTCAACCTATATCTATAACGCATGTATCCAAGATTTTAGCAGCAAAGCCATTGGAGGGATCGGCATTGTTTTTGATGCCCAACCGCAGTTTCAAGAGATGCTTCACGATGTCCTTCCAAAAAATGAAAATCATGAGATCAAAGATGGGATGTTTGCCCTCTTCATCAATCGACACGCGCTCGTCCTCTCATCAACGACGGAAGAGATTGCTATTGGGTCTGCTGTTACACTGCCGGAATCGATTTTACACCTCTCACACGGACAAAGCGACGCTCAGATGATCGAATACAACGGCATCTATTACACCGTCGGCGCAACCTGTTCGAGTGGTTACCGCGAATACAAACAAACCGATGGATACCACAACGATGTCATCGCAATTTTGTACCGTCCGATCGGTACATGTCATGCACTTATAAGCGAAACACCGGTAAAACGAACCTATGTCTATCCCAAAGCGACAGGATCGGAAGAGACGTGCGAAATTTCAACTTTCTTTATCAGCAGTTCCATTTTCGCGATCGAGTCCAAAAATATTATTTGTTCCTTGACGCATCAAGAACTTACCTCGATTCTCCATGCCAGTGAATACAATCTGGGTGTTATCGGGTATGATAAACGGATGGTGAGTGTCATATCACTGGGTAAGCTGTTGGGCATGGAAAAAAAATACAATAAAGAAACCGATACGATTATCATCGTAAACGCTCAGATCGAAGAGCAAACGGTCTATCTTGGGCTGGCCGTCGATGGTATTTACAGCAGTCCTGAAATTCCGCTACGCTCAATCAGCCATTACAGCAATATGTTGAAAAATGAAAATTCTCTGACCAAAGCGGTCATTATCCCCGATCGTGCGGAAGATTTTGGAAATGAGATGATCTCCATCCTTGATATCCCAAAAATTTATACACAGCTTATCCAGCCCTATCCCCGCCCTCTACACCGAGTGATGGCTTGATTATTTTTCACTGTAACTGAGCTTCAACCCCTCTTCACTCATCACAAAGCCGTGAATGGCGATTTTCCCCTCGTGTGTCAGCCGATGATGGTTCGCACACAGCGGGATCAGGTTGTAGCGCTAATGTATTCCATTTTAAAAGCCCTATTTCTTGGGGTTTTAAAGGTGTCTCTAAAAAAGTTACGTAGTTTTTTACGTAGTTTATGTTGCTTCAAATTGCATCAAAATTGATATTTTGAGCAATTTTTGCTCTAACTTAAACACATTTTTCAATATAAAAATGAGAGATTTTTTTGTATAAAGATAGATAATCAAGCAGCAAATTTGACACAATCAACTGATTTGAATGGTTATAAACTTTGAGGTGTTAGCGGAAAACTAATGTGTCTATAAAGCGGGAGTCATACCAAAAGTCTTTATTTGATTATTTATTTTTTCTATAGCATTTACACAAAAATGGAATAAATGATTATGTCTGACTTTTTAAAAGAATGAAGATTCATAAAAGTCTAATATTATACATTACCATTATATTGAAGCATACTACACAACTCTAGATTTAAAGACATTTTTGAAATATCAATATACTCAGAAGGAGTATATTTTGGAAAATTAGGATTACGATAGCTTATAAGATCGGTTATGCTCTCTAACCATAAAAGGCATTTCTCAAATTTTTCACTATCTTTTGTGTTATTTACTAAATTATATGACGGTGTTAATACACCAATTAAACTCAAAAAATCTATTTTTTCTTCTGAAAGTATTTCTGCGATCTTGTAAGCATTTGAGACATTACCATATTTAAGATATTCAGAAAGAGCTGAGATCACAAGTTCAGCGTTGATGCTAACTAAAAAAAATCCTGCGTTACGCATACGTAAATAAGTATCAATAAGTTCATCAACAGTAATAAATCTATTATTATAAAGCCATTTTAGTAAAAACTGTAAATCTAATGCAATCCCGCCTTGCTGTTCAATATTCATCCTTATAAAAGGGTCAACAGTAATCATAACAGCATTATTACCAATTGCCGAATACATGGAAAATAAAGACTCTCCGTGAAGTAACTCTTCAGCTACAATATCAAAAGAACCCTCATATAATGAGCTCACGGTTAGTGTATGCTCCTTTGCCCAAGTATGTGCAATGGAAGCACAATGACTTGCCAAACTACCGATGCCACTTTCAATTTCGGCATCTCCAATAGATAAATCAGCCAATGTTTTACCTGATAACAATATCTTTCTTGGAAAACGTTCTATAAATTCCAAAATTCCAAGTTCACTACAAAAAACAAGTGTTGCAGCATCAAAAATAATATCATGGCTATCTAATGCACCTAAATTCCTAATAGCCTTTTGAAATTCTTCAATAGTTAAGTTCCCAGTATATATTGTCTCATTAGCATCTCTATACAACTGATCAACTATGTTAAATACTTTCAAATGATATATTTTTGCTAATATATTTACTGTTATCTTGGGATTCATAGATAATAGCATTGTATTATCTTCCTGATCACTTACTACATTCCCAAGTGTGTTATGAAGTTCTTCTGGATTTTCAGGATTAAAATTAATACTATATAAAAGGTTATTGCGGCGTAAAATAACAGTTGATTCAGAAAAACTATACTGTGCTAATGATCGAATTGAACCAACTTTTAATGTTCCGCCATAAAGACCAAAAAGACTAGAATTTTCAACATTTTGTCCTATCGACAGTCCCATTAATTGGTCAAATTTCTCATCTGATCGCATAATAGGTATAAGTTTTCCGGTATTTATATCTTGTCCGATAAGATATGTGTCATACAACTGACCTTCATTCATAAGTT
>JAUYSQ010000037.1 GCA_030696285.1 Sulfuricurvum sp.
GGCACTTTTGGTCGCGATAGCAGTCGCAGTCATCATCCACTATCGCCTCACCATCAAATCTTTTTTCATCTTTATAACACTGAGTACAATGCTTTTTGTCGGAGCCTATACAACACTGGATCTGTTTCAAAAACGCTTCGATATGGCTATCAGCGATATTCGGCAATTTCAAGAAGGAAATTTTGATACGTCATGGGGATTGCGTGCCGCGTTTTGGGTAGTGACCTACGACATAGTACGGGAACACCCTCTGATCGGAATCGGTATCGGGGATTATAAAAAGGCGGCGGCAGAAACATTAGCTCGCAATAATCATAACTTTACTCCCGAAACAATCCAATGGTGCAGCACCAGCCATTACCACAACCAATATCTGATGATCTTAGCACAAACAGGACTCATCGGATTTGTTCTGATGCTATGGATGGTGATCGAGCTCTTTAGACTCAAAATCGCAGATCGTGAGCTCAAAGAGTTTAGTGTTCTGGGACTCACTATTTTTGTCGTCGCTTCCATCGCTGAACCGCTGTGGATGTTGCAATTCCCGATTATCTTATTTGTATTTGTGGTATCGGTATCACTGGCAGGATCTTTTTCTCGTACGCATATCCATCATTCTTGAGTCCTATTGGGTATAATTAAACAACTATTGCACCAGAGAGCATAATGACAGACACTCAAGAACCCCCTTTTATCTCACTCATCTGTCCTTGCTACAATGAGCAAGAGGTGATCGGTTATTTTTTATCCGAAATCACCCCGATATTAGAGTCTCTCGAAAAAACGTATGAGATTATCTTTATCAATGATGGGAGTCGCGACACTACTCTCGACGTACTGCTTGCTTCCAAACAACACTATCCCTATCTCCGAGTTATCAATCTTTCGAGAAACTTTGGGAAAGAAGCAGCAATGACGGCAGGGATCGATGTCTGTCTGGGCGCAGTCGTCATCCCCATCGATGTCGATTTGCAAGATCCTCCTGAGCTGATTCGTGATTTTATCCGCGAATATGAAAACGGTTATGATGTCGTCGTGGCGAAACGGGTTGATCGAACGTCAGACTCTTTTGCCAAAAAACTCAGTGCAGAATATTTTTACAAACTGCACAATAAAATTTCTCACGTTACGATTCCTGATAATGTCGGTGACTACCGTCTCATGAGTCGAAAAGTGATTACAGAGATTCAAAAACTGCCCGAAAATCAACGTTTTATGAAAGGGATATTCGCGTGGGTAGGATTTAAGACTGCCGTTGTCGAGTATGTACGACAACCGCGAAAAGCCGGCACAACAAGTTTTAACGGATGGAAGCTTTGGAATTTTGCACTGGATGGTATCACCAGTTTTAGCACCGTCCCCTTGAGAGTTTGGCTCTATATGGGTACGCTCATCGCATTTTTAGCGTTTGTATACGGAAGCATCATTATTGCTAAAACATTGATTTACGGTATCGACAGCCCCGGATATGCCTCTCTCACCACAATTATCTTATTTATTGGCGGTATTCAGCTCATGGGGATCGGCATTTTGGGCGAATACATCGGACGTATTTATATGGAATCCAAACATCGACCGACGTACATTATCGAAAACGAATATTAGATCAATGGTTTCCAAGCTTTATCACAATAAATTACTACGCTACGCTCTCATCGGTGGGTTCTCAACTCTTATCCATTTGAGTATTGCATTTCTATGGCTCTTTAGTGTCAATCAATCGTTATTTATCGCCAATGTGGCAGGTTTTACGCTAGCTTTTATTTTTTCCTATACGGTACAATCACGCTATGTTTTTCTCCATCCCCTCTCCTATTCAAAAGCATTACACTATTTTATTGTGCAGTTTGGAGCACTTTTGGTCTCCCTTATTCTCTCCAATGCTCTGATCGGCTTGAATAGCTATGTGAAAACACTTATCGTTGTTATACTATTGCCCTTGATTACCTTTGTCATTCATAAATTTTGGACTTTTCGTCAACACTAAAGGAGAATTATGCAACCACACATCCTCGAAAAACACTTTAACCTTCTCTTCACCTCAGGGCTGCTGATCGGTTTGTTTTTGTCCTTTTTGTATGCTCATCATCAGATTATGACCGGCGATCAATTGCAAATGATAGAAAAAGGGTATCTCGGAGCCTATCAGGGTATCTGGCTAGGCTACGGTAATGCAGCAAGCGTCGTTGGCAATGTCCCCGGATCGCTTTCGGCATTGGTGATTGGTGTGCCATTGATGGCTTGGGACTCTCCATGGGCACCGATGGCCTTTTTAATCGCGTTGCATTTAGCCTCTTTTTTACTCTTCGATTCCGTCATTAAACAAATTTTTAATCCAGCTATTCGACTCGTTTTTTTACTTCTCTACTGGCTTAATCCATGGTTTTTATTTGAAAACATCCTCTATAATCCCTCCTATTTATTCTTTTTCAGTGCACTCCATTTTTATTCAGCCTACAACATGAGAGAGAATAAATCATTTTGGTACACTCTCCTGCATGTCCTTTCAATAGCTATGGCGATGCAGCTCCACTACTCATGGATTATTTTAGCCATTATTTCTCTCTTTTTATACGTCAAAAAAATCATACGCGTCCATTGGCTTGCTCTGTTTACCGCTGTATCTCTCACCTTTTTATCCCTTATTCCCTATGTTCAAGCGTTATTATCCAACCCAGAAATCGCCCATAATCCCGGAAATAAAGATGGAGAACGCTATATCGGATGGGGAGGAGTTCATGTCTATCCCGTACTCAAAGCCATTAGCTACTGGTTCCGCTATGCAACCTTCTTATTTACCCACAAATTGGTCTTAAGTACTCATTTTGAATGGCTCCCCGTTGTTCCCCTGATCCAAAAAATCACCGTCTACCTCTATATGGCAATCGTCTATGCCGTTGGAATAGGATCGCTTTGGATTGCATGGCTGGCACACAAATACAGCTGGAACAAAATCCGTCCACAACTAACCCTTCATCGCTCCACAGAAGTACCAAATTCTGAACACTGGATGCTCCTCTACAGTGTCGGAGCTTTTATCGCTGTTGTTATCAGCGCTATCCTCTCCCCTATTGTCTTTAGCTACTGGCATCTCATTATTGT
>JAUYSQ010000040.1 GCA_030696285.1 Sulfuricurvum sp.
CCAATAATATGGCGCTCAATGCCAACACCGCCGCCTGCCCGACCAATATCGGAGGAACAACGACTCAAACACTTACCCTGACCGCTGCCGACAAAGATTTTAACGTACGTGTATTCCGTACGAATGGGAGCACTAGTAACAAAAGTTTCACCCTCACCGTAAATTTTACACGCACCTGTTCCTCCTACAAAGGGCAAGTGATGCTCAATGAGTTACGTGTTGGTAAAAGCGGAAGTTCAGACAAAACGAATCAAGTCGAGCTTTACAACTACGGCAATATTGCCGAAACGGTTTGGCGGACATGGAAGCTGATAGTGTATTCCAAAGGAAGTTCAACCATCACCGCAAAAGGACCGTATCTTTATAACAACACGTCAACAACGACGGCTAACGGTCAGTTCATTTACAATAACGACTTAGCAATGTATCTGCGTAACCGCAACAGCCGCAGTGTCGATGTTGCACTCGTCGATGCCGACGGTGCCCTCATCGATTACGTCGCGGTGGAGAGCATCATACAAAATGTCCCCTCCTGCTTTGGTACCCCCAGTGTAGTCAATGCAACACCCAGTAGCAATACCATCGGAGATATCCCGCGTCTCCCCGACGGCGGAACATGGCCAACAAATGTTACCAACACAAACTCCCATACTATCGGTCGCACCAATGTTTGTACGCTCGGAAACGATTTGGTCGTAACCAACAGCGCCGATATATTAAACCCGATTATCAATACCTCACTCGTCACCTACACCGTCAATGTACTCAATAAAAGCTGTTCCACCTCGATCACCGGTATTACGTTGACCGATACAAACATATCAACAACCTATTTTAACGGCTTGTCTTACACCCGAACGCAAGGTACCAGTACCCAAGGGGCCAGTTCATTAGCGTGGAGTGTCGGTACCCTCGCTGCCGGTACCAGTGCTACCCTCACTATCGCCGGAACACCTAAAGTTTTGGGATTGATTCCTACCACAGCATCAGTAACCGCCACCACCGCTTTAGACGCCGCTTATAAAGGGGACGATAACGACACAGAAACCATCAACGTACGCGATTACAACTACGTCGCTTTCGATCTCGACACCGCTACCATCACCGAGGG
>JAUYSQ010000043.1 GCA_030696285.1 Sulfuricurvum sp.
CCTTGACAAATATGATGAAGTAGACGGATATGATGATATGGCAAACTTTTCTCACGGTTTGTGGGGAGAAATAGATACGCACTTCACTACAGAGGGCTTTTTCGATAATAAAAAATCCTATTATCCGGTTGTCAATACCGATAATCAAACCGTTGAATGGCATGGCGATATACAAGGGGGGAACTATATGGCAGTTTTTCGTAGCAACTGGCTACATCGTACTCTAGCACCTTATGGTATTTTCTTTGATGATGACGCTAATCCCTTGACAGATGCACAACTACTTTTATTTAAAGGAGTTCCGCCTGCTCTTGATGCTAATACTACACCTGGTTGGTATACCGGATTTAAGACGAGTACGATTAATGGTATCGTTTACCCAGGTTGGACAAAGGTTGATGATGCGGTTGTAACTGCTTTGAAACTTAACCCATTGTATACTGAAGATGTAATCGATGATACATTAAACCTTGGGATAACGTATACCGTCAATGTCGGGAATAACGCTGCAATTGGAAGTAAATTCATCATTCGTATCACGCCTCACGTAGATGATACATCTGCGGATTCTCCAATACCAGCGGTTGCACCGGTTGTTACTAGCGACGGCGGTAGCGGCGGCGGATTTGATGCACTTGACAATGTCAGCCTTATCGCAATGATTTTAGGCTTCCTGGGGATCGGTGCATTTATTGCACGCCGTAGACTGGCTCAACAAAAGAATTAATATGTATGTGAAGCGTAACGTCCTGAGCCCTATGGGCTGGTTTACGCTTCGGTATCTCTTTTGGGCTCCTTTCTTATTTCTATTCTTCTATTTTGACAGTTTCTCTCCCTTTATTTTTATCAATCAGCTGGAAACCGATTTAAATGTTTTTTTAATGCAGCAATGGATCTCTTTTCACGCTATCCCCGTCACTATGATAGGGCCAGACATCTTTTTTCATCATGGACTTCATCTAACGGTTGTAAATGAGTGCAATGGAATGGCGGCTTTTTTTCTTTTTCTTGCATCCGTACTCTCTTACCCGACACCCGGAAGCCCAAAAATATTCTACGCACTCTTTGGATATCTCGTTATACTTTTAGCCAATACGGTTAGGTTGGTTGGGATAACGTATTATGTGATTGATCATCCAGAGTCTTTTGCTTTACTGCATGAGGTTGTAGGACGCTATGTGATTGCTGGGATACCGTTGGTTCTCTTTTACTTCTTTAGCCAACACTCTCCACGCCGTCGTCGAACGGATAAGCCTTTGGAAGATGTTTAGGTATTCAATGGTTGAAAATAGTCTTTGAAGATTTACAAAATGGTGTATCAGCTTTCTCAAACCAAATTTTTATTTTAAAAAGCTAAAATAAGAATTACATATACAAGGGAAGTGGATGATTTTTCTTTCGCCATTATGGCTAATTTTTTTATTGTTTATTCCTCTTTATATTACCCTCGCCAAACGTAAATCATGGCGTGTGGACAACTCTCAAAAATGGCTGATCTTCTCTATTGTATTGATTATTATGGCTCTTGCCCGTCCTGTAATCCCTCAAAAACCTTTAAAAATAGAACAAACGGGTTCAGATGTGATACTCGCTATTGATCTCTCCTACTCGATGCGGGGGACGGATGTTGCTCCTAGTCGTCTGGAAGCGGCGAAGCAACTGCTTATTGATACGGTGCGTTCTCATCCCAATGATCGCTTTGGGGTGATCGGATTTACGACCAGTGCCATCGTCCTCTCACCTCTTACCAAAGATACGGAACTGTTAGAACATCTATTTGGCGCACTCGATGAGTCTCAGATTATCACCAAAGGGACGACGGTGATGAGTGCGTTGGAGCTCTCTCGTAAAATGTCACATGCCCTCTCTCCCCTCGTGATTCTCCTCACCGATGGAGGGGATGAGGATCATTATGCGAAAGAGGCTCTGTTTGCTGCGGATAAGAATCTGCGAGTCACCATCGTAATGCTGGCGTCACACAATGGAAGTACATTGCCCAACGAGGAGGGCAATGCCCTCAAAGATGAGAAGGGGCATATTGTCGTGAGTACGCGAAATGATGCAATTTCTGAGATAGCCAATGCCACGGGGGGAAAAGTTGTTGAGGGTTCAGTAAGCTTGCGTGAGGTGATCGATGAAGAACGCTCGGAAGATTTTTCCGGAAGTTCCAGTGTTACGGACAATCAGGAACTTTTTTACTTTCCTCTGACGTTGGCATTGATAGCGTTTGTGTTGGCTATGACGACATTGGGGACAAAAGTCTCGAAAAAGATTGTGGTGTTTTTGGCATTTATAGGGCTTTTTGCCAATGCAGGAGTGTTCGACTTCGCCTATCTCCATTTTGCTTCCAAGAACTATCACCAAAAAAACTATGAAAATGCAGGCCAATGGTATGCCCGTATAGAAGCAAACGAAGCAAAATTTAACTATGCTAATGCCTTATACAAAGCGGGCAAATATCAAGAGGCTTTGACGCAGTATCGACGGATAAAATCGGATGACACGGTGTTTAAATCACAACTTTATTATAATATGGGCAATTGTTTGATCCGTCTTCGAGAGTTTGAAAACGCCCGAAATACTTTTTTAAAATCGTTGACACTGAACTATACGAAAGAGGCGGATGAAAATCTCCATTTTATTGCGTTGGCTCAGGAAAAAAAGACGTTGAATACGCGTAAAGAGAAAAAAGATCAATTTTCAAAAGATGAAAACGCTCCGGCAGGTGAGAAAAAAGAGGCTAAACAAGGGGGCGGGAGTAATATGAAGAGTGATATGGCCTCAGGCGGAGGAGGTGATGAGGGGAAAAAGGTTGAGAGTGATCCCCGTTTTTCCCAGTCACAAGGAAAAGCCAAGCTCTCTTCGCGTCAATATGAGCTGATTAATGAGAGGAGTGTGCATGAAACTAAGCCTTGGTAAATTCCTCTTTGTGTGGATTCTGTTTGTCGCACATGGTTGGGGGGCATATCAGTGGAGAGTGCTGGAAGCTCCTGCACGTTTACTCGTGGGAGAAAGCGGTGTGGTGCGGTATGAGTGTGTATTTGATACCAGTGCGGCTGATTACACCATTGATTTTAAGCCTGCCCAGAGTGAGGGATACAACGCCTCTATCCTGACACAGCGTGACCAAATCAAAGAGGGGAAGCGGGTTCAAACGTATGATGTTTTGATAACGCCTAAGCAAGCGGGAAAAATCGACGTCAAACTCGAAGCACTGTTACGCCATACGACGTTTGCTTCTATCGAAAATGCAACCATTGGGCGAGATAATGTCAAAAAATATGATTTTGATGATGAGAAGGTCATGCTGCCGTTGGTAAAAATCGACGTGAATGAAAACACAGCGGGGCTTATTGGGAATTTAACGCTTGAGGTACGCACTGACGCGAAAGCGGTTCGCGCACACGAGCCGCTCCATCTGAGCATCATCGTGCAAGGCTCAGGTAATCTCGATCGGCTAATCCCTTATGAACTCAACATCAGCGGGGTAAAAGTATTTTCGCAACCGCCCCAAAAATCATTCACAGCCTCTAAGGATGGATTTGAGGGGGAGGTCATCCAAGAGTTTGCCCTCGTCTCACGTGAGTCGTATACGATTGAACCGTTCTCTTTGCGTTATTTTGATACGGACAAAAAACGGATCGTGACACTTAAAAGCAAGTCGCTTTATGTCGAAGTGGGTGAGGGGTATGAGCCCTCATCGTTGCTTGATACACCTGAACTAAGTGACTGGAGCACTTTGGCACGCTATAGCCTCTATGCGGCGTTGCTGATAGCGGGAGTTGTTCTCGGCGAGGGTGCGAGACGGCTGTGGAGATTACGACCTCGTAGAAAGGTGAAGCAGTTTTGGGATGAGGCGAAAAGCCCTAAAGAACTGGTGATGCTTCTCTCGCTTTCGGGAGATAAGCGCTATGATGAGGTAATTCGCATTCTTGAATCGGGTGAAGTCGGAATAGGTGACGCGAAGAAGAGGTTGAATATTTTGATAAATTGTCAGGCAGAATCTAAATGATATTCAGTTGTAATTGGCGAAATAAATCAAAGGGTATCGGTATGTTAAAAAGATCATACGTTGCGATTATTATTGCTTTTATGTTTTTTACAACGGTGTCCACCTATGCAGAATGCACGGTAACGACGAGTGAAGAGATAGCAAATAAGATTGCTCATGGCCATGCGTGGACAAATCATGCGAGTGAATTTTCAGAAAAAAAGAAAATAGCTAACATGGAGATGCCTGAAAACAAAACTATTACTTCTCCTGAAGATTTTGAAAATCATATCATCACGATTATTACAACAAATACCCCAAAAATAATTCCAGGTAATCGCAAGGTATATTGGGATAATCGAACAGGAACTATCGTGTTTTATGATCCACTCAGTAATGATTGTGGAACAGCATTCCGTCCCAATGATGGAAAACAATACTATGATCGTGTCCTGATGAGAAAAGAATCTGACAAAGATCGATCTAAAATCGAAGCTTATCAAAATCGCACCCTTAAACCGTACAATACACCAAAGTATCTAACAACCACAACCACGCAGACAACAGCAACAAATGGTTTTCAATGCGACGGTAGGATGCACTGTTCTCAAATGAGATCGTGTGAAGAAGCCACATTTTTTCTTAATCATTGTCCCAATACGAAAATGGATGGAAATAACGACGGCATTCCATGTGAAAAACAATGGTGTCATTAAACAGATCAAAAACTCGATAAACTCACAATATATAAAGAGGAAAAATAATGATATCAACAATAAATGCCATACGTACCGAAATCGCTAAAGTAGTCGTCGGTCAGGAAAAAATGATCGATGGGTTACTCATCGGTTTACTATGCGAGGGGCATGTTCTCATCGAGGGGATTCCCGGATTGGCGAAAACAACGACGGTAAAAGCGCTCTCGCAGACATTGGGATTGGGATTTAAGCGCGTACAGTTTACGCCCGATTTGTTGCCAAGTGATATTTTGGGTGCAGAGGTGTATGACCCTCAGAATAACGGGTTTAAGATTAAAAAAGGGCCGATTTTTACGAACCTTCTCCTCGCCGATGAGATCAACCGCGCCCCTGCAAAAGTACAATCGGCACTGCTGGAAGTGATGCAGGAACACCAAGTGACACTGGGGGATGAGAGTTTTAAATTGGCCCGACCTTTTTTGGTTATGGCGACTCAAAACCCGATCGAAAATGAGGGGGTTTATCCGCTTCCTGAAGCACAGCTCGATCGATTCATGTTGAAATTACGAGTCGGATATAACACCACCGAAGAGGAGCTGAGTATCGCGCGTCGTATTGCGAGTGCAACGTCGGAAAAAATACACGCGGTTGTCGATGCAGGTGAGCTTGAGAAGCTAAAAGAGAGAGTGAAGAGCATCCACATCGACGAAGAGGTGGAGCGTTATATGATTGCCCTTGTCCAAGCGACACGCAACCCTGAGTTGTTTGGGCTTTCTGAGATCAAAAAATACATCCAGTTCGGAGCCAGTCCCCGTGTGAGTATTGATTTGTTTAAAGCGTGTCGAGCCGTGGCATTTTTACGGGGGAAAGAGTTTGTTACCCCTAGTGATATTATGAGTATTCTCAAAGATATTATGCGCCACCGTATCGTCCTTTCGTATGAAGCGGAAGCGGAAAATATTGATGTGGATATGCTCATCGAGCAGATTGTAAAAGCTGTACCGATACCGTGAGAAATAGTATTTTCGTCATTCCCGCGAAGGCGGGAATCCAGCTTTTCTTTTTGGGATGGATCCCCGGATCGAGTCCGAGGACCTCAAAGAGGTTCTTGTGCCCTTCGGGTATGACGGGAAGGATAGAACGTTGAAAAATACCAAAGAAATCCTCATCCGCGCCCGTCGTCAAATCGTAGGGGACCGTATCGGTAACAATCCTTCGATGTTTCGAGGGGAAGGGTATGATTTTATCGAACTCCGCGAATACATCAGCGGGGATGATACGCGCCATATCGATTGGAAC
>JAUYSQ010000053.1 GCA_030696285.1 Sulfuricurvum sp.
GGTGCATGAACACATTCTGACCGACGGCTTGAACGTTGAAAAACTCACAAACAGTTTCAGCCATTTTCCATATCAGAGCATTTCGGAATTTATACTCAAAGCGGATCGCTATTCAACTCTTTTTGCCAATGACAATGTCGGTAAAAAAAGTTCTTCTCCCGCCAAGGCATTTTTCAACGGACTCTACTCATTTTTCCGAACCTATATTCTCAAGCGGGGATTTTTGGATGGGTATGCGGGGCTCATTATTGCCTTTTCCCATATGGTGACCAATTTTTACAAATATATAAAATTGTATGAGATGAATTTGGAACAAAAGAGTAAACGTGGCAACTAAAATCTGTGAACTGTGCCTCTCTCCTGATCTTGGGGGATTGGAGCTGTATATGATGCGTGCCTCTCATTATTTGGATGAAGAGTGTATCCGTGTCATCAATGAAAAGGGTAAGCTGAAAGGGTATTTTGAGGGGACAACAGAGCGTTATTTTACCCTAAGACGACGTAATGTTCTGTTTTCATGGCTCAGTGCCCGTGCCCTTGCCCGTATCATCGATGATGAAGCAATCGACGTGATTCATCTGCACTGGACGAAGGACCTCCCCTTAGCCATTATGGTAAAACTCCTCTCCAAACGTAAACCCCGTGTTGTACAGTCACGCCATATGACAATGACCCGTTTCAAAAACGATTTTTATCACCGATATCTTTATAAAAATATGGATAGGATGCTTGCGGTGACTGAGCAGGTGAAAGGACAGATCGAAAAATTTGTCCCCTCCGAGATTTGCCCCAAAGTAGAAGTGCTCTATATCGGTGCCGAACAACCCTCTATCATCACTAAGGAAGAAAGAAAAGCTCGTCGTGAACAGTTAGGATTGGGAGACTCGTTTACCGTTGGAATCGTAGGACGGATTGAACCTGCAAAAGGACAGTATCTGGTGATCGATGCCGTTGAAAAACTGCTTTCTCTTGGGATCGATGCACGGGCGTTGATCGTCGGTCAAGCGATGAGTGAAGAGTATTTAAAAACACTTAAAGATGATGTAACAAACCGTCAATTGGACAATCAGATACTTTTTACCGGATTTACCCGCGAAGCACAAACGCTTATGCAACTGTGTGATGTGATGGTATTGGCAACTAAAAACGAAACATTCGGGTTGGTGCTCATCGAAGCGATGATGTGCGGAGTATGCGTGGTTGCCAGTGACAGCGGCGGACCGTTAGAGATTATTGATGATGGGGTTAATGGATTGTTGTTTAAAACGTTTGATAGCGATGACTTGAGCGATAAGCTGGCGTTGTTGCAACGAGACACTGCATTGAGAGAGAATTTTGCGATAGCAGGCAATCAAAAAGCGATGGATATGTTTGAGAGTCGGAAGCAGTTTTCTGGGTTAAAAAGATCATTAAGAGGAGAAGTGGCATAATCTCAATTATTGTGTAGTATAATGTATCTACAAATATAGACAAGGCTATACAATGAAAAAAGCGATTAATATTCGAATGGATGAAATACTTATCAATGAAATTGACAGTTATGCAAAAGAGTTAGACAGAACTCGGACGTATATCATCGAAAAAGCGGTTAGCAGTTATTTTGATACGCTCGATGAGATGATTTCGGATAAAAGAATCGATGAGATTAAAAGCGGAAAAATGGAAGTTTTTACCCTTGAACAAGTAGCCAGTCAGCTTGGACTCCAGTAAATGTTTAAAATCATCGTACCGAAGATTGTACTCAAAGAACTTGAAAAAATTGATACTGAAAATTTGCAGCTTATATTTGATAAAATCAAAGATTTAGAAAAAGGGATTTTTTCAACCGATAAAGCACTCCAAGGCAAGCACAAAGGAAAATTCCGCAAAAGAGCGGGGAATTATCGAATCATTTATTTAAAAGAAAATGATATTTTAGTGATTACATTAGTACGGATTGCGCATCGAAAAGAAGTGTATTAGTGATACAGGTGTTTGAGAATTGGAAGCAATTTGGAATATTACAAAAAACTCTAATGAAAGTATAAAAGATGAAATTATGGTTTGAGAAAGGTGCATGGGCATCTAAAAAAGCAAAACAAATAGCAGCTGGTATTTCTCCCGAATCGGTTCGCTCTATTGCGATAATACGTCATGCAGCTATCGGGGATATGATGGTATTGCGTCCTTTTTTAGTGCAAGCGCGAGCTTTTTTTCCTAATGCAAAAATAACCTTAAGTATTGTGGACAATTATAGTTATGGCACCCCTTCGGATTTGGTTGATCGCATCCATACGATAAATAAAAAAATAGAGGGTAAAAAAACCTCTTTTTTTGCACGTTTAAAACAAATACGAGAGTTAGGTGAACATGATCTATTATTCGATATGACCGATAGCGCCTTGTCCGGAATGATATGTCTACTCAATGATGCTAAAGTGAAAATAGGATTTCCCTATCGCCGCGTTAAAAATACCCTTTTTTTTGATGTGAGCCTGCTTCGTTCGGATTTGGTGCCGGAAGTGGAAAGCTTGCTTCATATGCTTCATATTTTTGGAGCACCTAAACAATTAAATATTGATTATGGGTATAAAATTGCAGAGAAAAGAGAAGCCCGTATCGTCTATTTTATGGGGGCTTCCGTTCCATCCAAGCAATGGCCGAAGGAATATTTTGGTCGCTTGATACAAAAAATGGCAGTGCAGTATCCTGAGTATGAGCATGTATTGTTGGAAGGAATCGGTATTAACGAAAAAGTGGACGATGTTTTAGCCAACTTTTCGGATTACTCGAATGTCCGTAAAATGGAAGCACTTCCTTTGGATACAATGATGGAGTATCTTGCTCATTCTCAGGCGGTTGTGTGCAATGATACTGGGATACGCAATATGGCGATCGCATCGAATACTGCAACTGTCGGAATTTTCTTTTCTACCGTCCCTTACCGCTACTTGCCGCAATCAAAGATACATAACGCGGTTTTTGAGCCAGACGGTTCAATCCCCTCTGTTGAACGTGTTTTGGAGACTGTTCAAAAATCAATGGGCGGTTTTTAAATACTCAGCTATCTTTTGATCGACATGTTGCAGATACGGGGTGATGTTTTCGGGAGTAATATAGATACCGGAGTAGTTTTTAATCATAGCTTTACCGGTTAGAATTTCAGATAGTATGGAATCACCTGTTCGGTAATTATAATGAAATTCATCCTCATAGGCATAAGGATCGGTATTGATCGCAGTGATACCGTTATAATCCCATACGGGTTGAATATTATGAACAATGTAGTGTAAGAGCCTCTTTTGTAAAAAGAACTTGTTCTGTTTCATGGTAATTTGCTTGATGTATAAAGGGCTTGTAAAGAGGTAGAGTTTAACCCCTTTTTCATCGCAAAGCTGTTTGATCTCGGAGAGTTTATTGAGTCTCTCTTGTGTAAGCGTGTTGAACCGCGTATTCCATCGCGGAGGTTTCTCGATAACATTTACTTGAATATATTTTGTGAGAGAGTTCTGATCTTTCATCGCATTACGGTAATTGCCGGGAATGACTTGACCATAGCGTGTGTAGCGTTGTTCCATTGGTTTTGGATGATGTTTATTATGCTGTATCGTCTTGATCGATTTTTTAAATATGTCATAGTTTAGATAGGTTGTCAAAGAGCGGTTGTCATTCAGATGAAAATAGGACAAGAGAGGCTCCGGCAATGTCCCATCGGAAACAAAACCATCCGCATATGCAAACAGATCAATACCGATGATGATTTGTTTTACTTCTCTGGTCTGAATGAGATATTTGATGTAGAGATAATATTCATCTGCCGATGCGCTTGAAAATGCACAGTTGATGGTTGTATGCCCGCTTAAAGAGGTAACAACAGAGGGGCTTAAATTGAGTCCACGAGAAGAACTGAATAAAAAACTGTCGGCATGCGGATAAGTTTCTAATAATTTGAATTTATAAATACGTTCATCTTGGATCGCTTTTTCGGTATTGATTCGGAGGTGAAAACGGTTGTTGTATCCGTATGGATCGATAATATAATTAAATACACCCATGCTGATAAAAAGAACAAGCGTGATACCGAGCAGGAGAATAGAGAATGTTTTGTATTTCATATCGATTTCCTAAAAATTAAAATATAAAAATTCACTATTTTTGGCTAAATTCAAAAAAGAATACACGGCTACAATAACGGTAACCAATAAATAGAACTTGGTTGGTTTTAAAGCGCGGACCAATGTATTGGAGTTGGGTGCGGTGACAATCAGTATCAAACCAACGGCTATCCAAACCATTGTTGAGGTATGACCTCCTAAATGGGTCGTAAACTGACCAAACTCAATTCCGATATTTTTTAAGAAAAAGAACTTTTTTTCCAAGTTTTCAGAAAATACAATATCCCCGAAGAACATCCCGTTGAGTACCTTAATCGCTTGATCCCAATCTTTGGCTCTAAAAAATATCCAAGCAATATTGACAAAGTTAAAGGTGATGAACCATGAGAGCCATTTATTCATCGACAGTCCCATTTGCTGCCATGCTCGATGAGTTACGATTGCAACCCCGTGTAAAGTACCCCAGATAACAAACATCCAGCTTGCGCCATGCCAAAGGCCTCCGATCAAAAAGACGGTGAAGAGATTGGCATACGTGTGTAATTCACCTTTTCGGTTTCCACCGAGGGGGATATAGATATAATCGCGAAGGAAACGTGACAAAGTGATATGCCAGCGTCTCCAAAAGTCTTGAATATTGAGGGCTTGATAGGGGCTATTGAAGTTGATCGGAAGACGAATATTGAAGAGTAATGCGACCCCCAAAGCCATATCGGTGTAACCGCTAAAATCAAAATAGAGCTGAAAGGTATAGCTCAGACTCGTAGCCCATGCTTCGATTCTGTCAAGTGTTTCGGCCTGATCGAATCCTATAACGGCCCATTGGGCAAAGGTATCGGCGATGATGACTTTTTTAAACAACCCGACGGAAAATAAAAAGATTCCAGCAGAAATATTTTTATAATTTATCGCTTTATTCCTGATGGCATCGAACTGCGGCATCATCTCTTTGTGATGGAGGATCGGACCTGCAAGGAGATGGGGAAAGAAAGTGACGAAAAGAGTGTAGTTGAGGTAATCCATCTCCTTGACTTCGTTGCGGTAGGTATCTATCAGATAAGCGATTTGGGTAAAGGTAAAAAAACTAATCCCAAGAGGGAGAAGGATATGCATCAGATCCCAATGGGTTCCCAATACGGTATTGGTATTGGCAATAAAAAAATCCATATATTTGAAATATCCAAGCAAAAGAATATTGGAGATAATACCAAAGCTCAAAAGAGCTTTTTGTGAGATGTTTTTTCTACGTTGGGATTGAAGTTCCTTCATCTTGGAGATACTAGAACCCACCGTAAAGTTAAAGAGGATAGAACCCAAAATAAGCGGGAGATAGAGAATGTTCCACCATGAGTAGAAAAAAAGCGAGGTAAAAACCATCCATGCCTTGGAAGCTTGGGTCAAACGTTTTTTATTGAGCCAAAAATAGATTCCGAAAGTTATTGGCAAAAAAAGAAAAATAAATTCATAACTGTTAAATAGCATTCTTGACTTTGTATCGCATAGATATTTTCAAAAGTATAACAGGTATTCAATTAATTTTCATTCGTGATTTACGTTTATTTTGGATAAACTTTCTGAAAAGATAGATAGGATAAAGCTTGCAAACAAAAAACGTTTTATTCGTCATTGATTCTATGGGAATCGGAGGAGCCGAAAAGGTTACCCTTGCGATTGCTAAAAGTTTTGTCCAAAATAACTACGGTGTGGATCTGATCGTATGTGATAATGCTGTTCTGCTGGATATACCACGAGAGATCAATCTGCATATCTTGGATTTTAAAAAATCGTTTTTGGATTACACAAAATATCGAAGAAAACTCCATCAGATGATAAACAACCTTATAGAAAAGAATGGATGTGATTATGATTTGATCTTGGTTGCATTGCAAAAGGCTACGAAGCTTGTGAGTGGTTATAATCATCCGAATATCTATCATTGTATCCATTCGACACTTTCGCAGACTGCTTTTAAAAATCGGACAGGATTGAAACGTTTTTTTAAAAAACGGACATTGCAAGAAATTTACAACGGGCTTAATATTATTACCGTTTCTGATGGGGTAAAAGATGATTTAGTGAATATTATAGGAGTCAAACCAAAATCGATACAGACGATTTATAATCCGATTGATCGTGAGCAAATAATCCCATTGGCATCAGAACCGAATCCGGTTCAAGAGGGCGATTACATCGTTCACGTCGGACGATTCGATCCTGCAAAAAGGCATGATATTTTGTTAAAAGCATTTGCTTTGTCCGATCTTGACACAAAGCTTGTGCTAGTGGGTGATGGCAGTCAGAGGGATAAGATTATCGGGTGGATCGATGAACTTGGGTTACACGATAAAGTTGTTTTGACCGGATTTGTCCATAATCCATATCCGATAATAAAAAATGCAAAGCTATTGGTATTGTCATCTGAATATGAGGGATTTGGCAATGTTATTGTGGAGGCATTGATGCTCAATACTCCTGTCGTCAGTACGGATTGTAAATCGGGACCGAATGAAATAATGACTGGCGCGCTTGCAGAGTATTTAGTTCCGGTTAATGACGTGGAGAAACTGTCATTGATGATGAAAAAGGTTTATACGGATGCGTATACTATCCCACTTTCTTTGATGGATAGATTTTTGCCTGAAACTATTATGCACTCTTACATAAATTTAGTGAAATCGTAGGGGCTGAGATTTTGAGAGTAAGGTTACATTAGCAATGAGAGATAGTCATTAATCTCTCGTTGCGTATTAAAAATACTTTCCACTAACTGTCGGTTAGAGATGGTGTTGGATTTTTCTGCAGAGATATTTGCCACACTCTCCAATAGAACACTTTTTATGGATTCGATGTTTTTGTTTTCGCAGAGATGGCAATATAAGCCAAGCCCCTTGATCTCTGGAAAAGAGGTGTTCTCATAAGCAATACATACCAAATCATTGGCCAAAGCTTCCAAAAATGCGTTACCAAGACCTTCTCCATGGCTTGGAAATACAAAAATATCCGATTTCGCGTAGTACTCTTGAACATTTTTTGTAAATCCGACGAGAATGATTTTTTCTTTATAGGGAAGAGAATGGTACAGTTCCATAAATGCTTGTTCATAACGTGCATCAAATCCCCCTACGAGATAAAAAATAAAATCGATCCCTTTGTCATAGAGAATTTTACACGCTTGGATCGCATCCGCTTGCCCTTTTCCCTCAGCGATTCTCCCGACGTGGAGTAGAGTGAGTTTGTCATGCGCTGTCTTTACAACACTCGGAAGTTCTAATGACGGGTAGATCATGACGGATCGGGTATGTTTACCGAAGGGAATGATGTATTCGACATTTTTTTGCAAATGTTTACAGATAGAGACATGGGTATTGACATCACAGTAGATCAGCCGGTGAAACCAATCTTTTTTTGGATGTGATTTTGTGGTGCCGTGGCGGACGATGAGGTTG
>JAUYSQ010000055.1 GCA_030696285.1 Sulfuricurvum sp.
CCAAAGAGAAAATTATTCACAATATCACCGAAACCCTCAAACCTTTTGCAGGGGTCGGGTTTAGTTTTACCCAACCTATTGATATGCGTATCTCCGAGATGCTCACGGGCTCTCGCGGAGATTTGGCGATCAAGATTTTCGGCTCCGATATCAACACCCTTAATACTCTCAGTGCTCAAGTTGGAAGCCTCCTAGAAAAGATTCAAGGTTCCAGTGAGGTGATTGTCACTCTCAATGAAGGGATTAACTATCTCACCGTAACCCCTGACCGTTTTGCTACCGCCAACACAGGGGTAAGCAGCGGTGAATTACAGCAATTTCTCAAAGCCTCACTGGAGGGGATTATTGTCGATACGTTACCAGAGGGGAATATCCGAACCCCTGTTATGATCCGTTTGGAGAGTGACATAGCAAAAGATTTTAATAAATTTAGCGCACTTGAAATCCCTCTCATTGAAGGGGGAAGCGTCCCAATCGCCAGCGTCGCGACCATTACCCAGACCGAAGGACCCGTGCAAGTCATTCGTGAAAACAACGAACGATTAAGTGTGGTACGCTCCAACGTCGAAAATCGAGATTTGGTCGGGTTTGTTGAGGAAGCAAAACAAAAAATAAACGAGAACATTAAACTCCCAGAAGGGTATCACATCACCTACGGTGGACAATTTGAAAATCAGCAGCGCTCTTCGGCACGCCTTGCGGCAGTGGTGCCTGTGAGTATCGTGGTGATTTTCTTCATCCTCTTTTTCACCTTCCGCTCTGTGAGTAATACGCTGCTCATTCTACTCAATATCCCTTTTGCTATCACGGGGGGAATCATCTCTTTGTTTATCAGCGGAGAATACCTCTCTGTCCCCGCATCGGTCGGCTTTATCGCCCTCTTTGGGATTGCAGTACTCAACGGTGTCGTCATGGTGAGCTATTTTAACACGCTGCTCGCCAATGGCTACAGCATTGATGAAGCAGTTAGCGAGGGGGCACGCAGACGGCTTCGTCCCGTACTGATGACGGCGTTTATCGCAGCACTCGGATTGCTTCCGTTATTATTTGCCACTGGGGTTGGAAGTGAGATCCAAAAACCGCTCGCAATCGTGGTGCTTGGAGGATTGGTCACATCAACGATTCTTACCCTCCTGATTTTACCGCCTGCCTTTAAAATGATCTATAATCGAGGACAAAAATGAGCTTGAATGGAATGAATATTTACTTTGAAATCGCAAATAAAGACACATTGGTTGATTTATTATTGGAAGAAGGATATGATGATTTTTATTTTTTCCCTTGTAAACGCTACGGCGCCGGAGCCTTTTTGATCAGCACTGAAGAACAAGTAAGCGCGAGGCGGGATTTTGGATTGTTTCGCCTTTATATGCAACAAGCTGAAGCAATAGCCCTGGCATGCGCTATCAAAAAAGAATTAAAAGACAAAACGATTAAAATATTCATAGATGAGGTAAAAGAGCTGTAAATGCGTATCTTGATTGTTGATGATGAAATAGAATTATTAGAACTCTTACGCCTCTCTTTAGAGGAGAGTGGGTGGTTTATCGACACTGCTTCGGATGTCTCCGAGGCCAAAAGTTATCTGGACGCATTTCATTACCAAGCAATCATCTTAGATCGCACCTTTCACGGGATCGATCAATCTCTCCAACTTATCACTTACGCAAAACAAAAAAATCCACAACAGCCCATTTTACTCCTTAGTGCACTCTCAAGTGTAGATGACAAGGTAGAAGGTTTTGAAATGGGTGCAGACGATTACCTCGAAAAACCGTTCGATATTAAAGAACTCCGCGCCCGTATCATTTCCCTTAGTCGTCGTTTTTCACCCAAAATTCTAACAATAGAAGCATTTGAAATCGATCCCTCAAGTCAAAGTATCCGCAAAGAGGGAACTCAGATTTCGCTCTCCAAAAACGAACATGCCCTCTTCTTTTATCTTTTATCACGCGGTACTGTCGCATCACGCGATGAGATCATGGACGCACTCTATGACAATCCTCAAAACATCACCCCAAACGCCATCGATGAGCTTGTAGCACGGTTACGCAAAAAACTCTCTCCTACCCTCATAAAAACCATCAAAACACGAGGATATGTGATTGAAATTTAACTGGAACAGGTCGTTAAAGATCAAGATTGCCTCTCTCTTTTCCCTTTTAATCGCCATTGCATTTAGTCTCAACTGGATGGTAGCTACCCAAACAATACGCGGAGAAAAAATCGACGATTTAGAGAAAACGTTACAGCACCTCCTCTACGAGAGCCATGATGAATACATCTTTGAGCCACTAACCCTAAAAAGTGATTTGACATTTTTATATTCTATCCCCCATAACCAGATGATTCTTGATAATTCCGAAGCCAGCCATTTACGTTTTTTGATTGCACGTTCACCCTATCATGGACAAAAAAATGAGATAAGCTCCTATGTAAAACTTTCAAATACTCTCTACCTCAACGCTATCAGTGACGATGCTAAACTTCAACTCTCCGTAAACAAATATTCTCAAAAACTCCTTATACGGTATCTTTTTTCTCTACTGGCCGTTCTCATCATCAGCCTCTTTTTACTCGATTACTATATGAAACCCCTCAGCATTCTCGCACAAAAAACACGCGATTGGAAAAGCGGTGATGAATTCGCATTGGATAATTCAGGTCGTGAAATCGAAGAGGTTGCAGCGGCATTTAATACCCTCATTCGCAGACTAGAAGGGTTTCGCTCAAAAGAAGCCGAACTGTTTAAAGAAGCAGCCCATGAACTCAAAACCCCTCTCGCCTTGATGCGCTCACGATTGGATGTTTATGAAAATTTACCCACCTATAAAAAAGAAAAATTTGTCATTGATTTAGGGCGCGACATAGAGCGGCTCACCGATGAACTTAAAAATGTTCTCTTTTTAGAAAGCTCCGATTTTGAAGACCCCGTATCGCTCAACATCAACACAGCTGTACGGAATATTGTTCACAAAGTAGATATCCTCGCAAAACGAAAAAAACTTTTTATTAAACTCCCTGAGGAAAGTTTTTTTGTGACTACACCTGAAAAACTACTCCACAAGGTACTTATGGCGTTGATTGAAAATGCTATGACGTATGCCACCGATAATAGCCAAATCGACATAGAGACTGATCCGCTCTTACGAACCATTGCCATAGCCAACGAAATAGGTAATGAAAAATATCTTTTCAGCTCTAAAATAGGTCATAAGATGTTATTGAGACTCAGTGAAGAACTTAATTTTAGCTATGAAATCACCCAACACCCATCTCGCTATGCCATTACTCTTAAATTTTTGTAAGCACTTGTTATAATATTAGTATTAATCTCTTAGTCAATAGGAATCTAATGAACTTTTTATGGCGTTCAACGAGTCACTTTAATCTCGCCAACTTAGTGACGATGGCAAATGTAACATGCGGGCTTCTTGCCGCTTACTTTATTACTCAAGAGCAGTTTATTCTCGCATCCGCACTTGCCTGGGCCGGTGGGGCATTCGATATTATGGACGGTAAAATCGCCCGAAAATTTGCTCTTTCGAACGAATTTGGGGTACAACTTGATTCATTTGCTGATTTTCTAAGCTTCGTTCTCGTTCCTGTATTTTTTATCTTTCAGGCCGTATATACTGATCTATCAGGACTACCGCTTATTATCACTGCTATCGCCTCTATTTACTACGTCATCAGCGGACTGCGCCGACTCATCCAGTTCAACATTCAAACAGATGCCGGAAAAGTGGCAAAACATTTTACAGGAGTCCCGACCCCTCTTGGGGCAATTTTACTGTGGCTCGTGTGGTTAGGATCGGGATTTATCGGATGGATAGGGGTGCTTGCCCTGATGGTCATTATTGGAGCGTTACTTAATTCAAAAGTAAAAATTCCGCATTTATAAAAATTAAACTAAATCTCTTCTTCATCATTATCAACTACCGACGAAGGGAGCATTTTTTTCGGTTTCAATCCGAGCTTGCGCATCGACTCAACACGACGGATCAGATTTCCTTTGCCCGTAGAGAGTTTATTCATCGCACCCTCATAGCTTTTTTGGGTGCGCCCGATTTGTTCTCCGATTTTCTCCATATCTTCCACAAACGCTACGAGTTTTTCATACAGAGCCTCCGCCGATTCAGCAATCGCTTTGGCATTACGCTCCTGATATTCACTTCGCCAAATATGCTCGATCGTCCGAAGGGTCACGAGAAGTGTAGAAGGAGAGACAACAACAATATTTTGTTCATACGCTGTTTTGAAAAAGGTATTATCCTGCTCTAACGCCAGAAGAAATGCCCCCTCAATCGGCATAAACAGCAAAACAAAATCGAGTGTTTTTACACCGCTGAGCTGTTCATACCGCTTGCCGCTAAGCCCTTTAATATGACCATGAATAGAGATAAGATGCTGTTTGAGAGCATGGGCGCGTTCTTCGTCATTGGTTGCGCGGATAAACGCATCGTACGCGACAAGAGAGACTTTGGAGTCGATAATAATGTCTTTGTTTTGGGGGAGATGGACGATGACATCGGGGCGAAATTTCTTCCCCTCTTCATCACTCAATGTACTTTGGATTTCATACTCGTGACCTTGGCGTAATCCTGAATCTTCCAAGACACGCTCCAACACAATTTCCCCCCAGTTTCCTTGGGTTTTATTCTCACCCTTGAGTGCATTGGTAAGGTTGATCGCATCTTCACTGAGACGTTCGTTGAGCGATTTGAGACGGAGGATTTCATCTTTAATACTTTGACGCTCTTTGGCATCGTGGATAAACTGATCTTTGCTTTGAATCGCAAACTGGGTTATCTGTTCGCGAAACGGTTTGAGAAGCAGATCGAGCCCTTTAGTATGTGCTTCATCAAATGTTTTGGATTTTTGTTCAAATATTTGTGTCGCCAAATGTTCAAATTGTGCTTTCATCTGCATTTTGGCTTCATCGAGGAGACGCAATTTCTCTTCATACGAGCGTGCCGATTCTTCGTGACGGGTATGCAGTACGGCAAAATCGCGCTCAAGGGTATGATAATCACCGATTTTGGCTTCAAGTTTGGATTGAGTTTCTAGGCGCAATCTATGCTCTTGGTTGAGCATTTCCTCAATTTGCAAAGCACGAGACTCCAACAAAGCATACTCATTGCGAGATTGATTGAACACCCATGCGAGTGCTCCGGCAGCGACGGTGGCGATTAGGGTTGTTATTTCATATATCATAGTGTGATTATAACCAACTGCCACCTAAGGCGAAAAAAATATGGCATAGTGTAATATTTTCGTATGAAAATCTCTCCCAATGCCCCCTGCCCTTGTCACAGCGGTGAAAAATACAAAAAGTGCTGCCAACCCTATCACAAAGGAATTTTGGCCTCCAATGCGTTAAAATTGATGCGGTCACGTTACAGCGCATTCGCGATGGAATTAGGAGAATACGTCATCCGAACCACGCATCCAAATAATTCTGACTATTCATGCGAGACAGCACTATGGGAGAAGAGTATTCTTGATTTTAGCCGGAATAATGAATTTTCAGGGTTAAAAATTATCGAATTCATAGAGGGAGAAGAGGTCGCGTATGTCACGTTCCAAGCCATTTTAAGCGAAGGCTCTTTCACCGAAAAAAGCCGCTTTTTAAAAGTAGACACTCAATGGCTCTACGAAAGCGGAGCGTTTACTGAAACGGATTTCCGTTAATCAGCAGGCGAAATCCGATATCGTTAGAGATAAAATCAGGACGCGAATAACCGCGGAACGAACTTCTGAGACACATATACCCTGTTTTATAGCTTCCGCCTCGGCGTACTTTGAATGATTCTCCCTCGGCACCGCCGACACGCGGTGATCCATCATTCGGTGCGCTTATGTAATTGGCAAAAAAGTCATCCTCGCACCATTCCCACACATTCCCCAGCATATCATGAATACCCAGCCGATTGGGAAGCTTTTCACCCACAACTCCGGTACGTATATTGGCACTGTATTCATAAATTGCATAATCGTCGAGCAACGCTTCAGAATCACCAAAAGTAAAGCGCGTATTACCTCCCGCTTTCACGGCGTATTCCCACTGCGCCTCTGTCGGTAGCGCATAAAATCGACTTTTTCCCTCATACCGATTGAGAAGCTCGACGAATGCTTTGGCATCAAACCAGCTCACCTGTTCCACCGGATGTCGCCGCGAACTCTCCTCTTCCACTTTATCATTTTTAAAATATGATGGGTTCACACGGGTAAGTTTGAAATATTGTTCTTGCGTCACCGGATATTTGGAGATCCAAAATCCCTTCAGACTTACCGAATGAGAAGGAGATTCGACATCACCCCCTTCATTATATTGAGAATTTTTTCCCATAATGAATTGACCGCTGTCAATGTACAGAAATTCCATCCCGATTGAATTGGTAAAAACTTTAGGAGTTTCCACAATCGGTTTTTCGACAGGGACAACTTCCGTTTTCTTTTTTAAAAAATCAAACAAACTAAACCTTTAAAAATATGTTGACTTTTACAGACTGTATCGTGAACATAGCAAAAACCGTTCACATCTTGAATACCTATCGGAAAATTTTCATTTTTTGAGATACAATCATTCAATGAAATTTTTTTTTGGTTTGATCGTACTAATGCTCCATCTAAGCGGAAAAGAGATTGACGGGTATGCAACCGTCGCGATGCTTTCACACCATTTCTCGACCGATGAACAGGGTGATGCCTATAACAATAAACATAATGCACTAGGTATGGAGCTGCTATTCGATCAGCACTATACCCTTGCCTATTTGCACTTCGATAATTCTCGGGATAAATCAACCAATATTTATGCGCTCGGATACCGTTATGATCTTTATGGCCCTTTCGGTATTTACGCGGTTGCAGGGTACCAAAACGGGTACTGTTTCGACGGCTTAAAATCGGTCGAATGTACCGATGGAAAAGATGACTCCGGATTTGCCGTTCTCCCTATGCTTTATTATCGGAACGACTACTTTATCCTCGATCTGATGACACAGGGAAGTATGATTGCCCTCAAACTCAATCTAAAGCTTTTTTAACACCCCACCAGTTCGATGCAGTCTTCCCCTTTAGGAATCAGACACAAAAACACATACGCCTCATCTCCGATTGTCTCATAACTGTGTGCCACACCTGCGGGGATAAAAAGAACATCTCCGGCCACTGCTTCAAATGTTTCATCGCCGACCCGAACGTTTGCCCGACCACTAAGGACAAATTGCTCATGTTCGACTGTATTCGTATGATGAGGCATAAAACCGCCCGCATCGATGGTGAAACAGCGCATCGCAAAATTGGGAACCTCTTGCAACGATAAAAGCATTTGCATACTCACACCACGTCCTGCTTTTTGTGCCACCGCTTCAATCGACTTTAATTTTTTATGAATCATTGAGTTCTTCCTCTTTTTAATTGTATTATCCCATATTTTTCTCAAACTTGACAACCCACCCACCATTGATTATAATGTCACTAATCAAATAAATGCTTTCACGCAAAATCTACACCTTTCTCCTGTCAACACAAATCTACATACACTAAGGCTTCTTTCATAATGAGCGAAAACGTAAAAACCCCTACTCCTCGAAACAACTCCAAAAATCGTACCCATACGCCTGTCGAAGGGTTCACCATCGAAGCCCTTCGAACCAAAAAGCTTGAAGACCTCTTAGAAATTGCGGCCTCCCTCAATGTCGAAGATCCCAACGAACTCAAACGCCAAGATTTGATTTTCGAAATCCTCAAAACCCAAGTACAACAAGGCGGTTTCATCCTCTTTACCGGTATTTTGGAGATTATGCAAGATGGTTATGGATTTTTGCGTGCTGTCGATCAAGGGTTTAGCGATTCAATGCATGATGCGTACGTTTCCAGTACTCAAATTCGCCGTTTTGCTCTCCGTAACGGGGATATCGTTACCGGCCAAGTACGTGCACCCAAAGATCAGGAGCGTTACTATGCCCTTCTAAAAGTCGAAGCGATCAACTACCTCCCGCCTGAAGAGTCTAAAAAACGTCCGTTGTTCGAAAATCTTACCCCGCTTTATGCGCTGGAGCAAATCAAGCTTGAGTATCAGCCAATCAAGCTCACCGGTCGTATGATGGATCTATTTTCACCGATCGGTAAAGGGCAACGCGGTCTTATCGTAGCGCCTCCTCGCTCAGGTAAAACAGAGCTGATGAAAGAGATTGCTCACGGTATTACCAACAACCATCCGGAGATAGAACTAATGGTTCTCCTCGTCGATGAACGTCCGGAAGAAGTTACCGATATGGAGCGCTCCGTCAAGGGCGAAGTCTACAGTTCAACGTTTGACGAACCGGCTAAAAACCACGTAAAAGTCGCTGAAATGGTCATCGAGCGGGCTAAACGACGTGTTGAGCTCGGCAAAGACGTCGTTATTCTCCTCGACTCTATTACCCGTCTTGCACGTGCATACAATACGGTCACCCCAAGCTCGGGAAAAGTCCTTTCGGGTGGTGTCGATGCCAACGCGCTACACAAACCAAAACGATTCTTTGGAGCGGCGCGTAATATCGAAAACGGTGGAAGTCTTACCATCATCGCTACCGCACTTGTCGAAACGGGAAGCAAAATGGATGAAGTAATTTTCGAAGAGTTCAAAGGAACCGGAAATTCAGAGGTCGTTCTCGGCCGTAAAATTGCTGAACGCCGTATCTTCCCTGCTATTGATATTCTCAAATCAGGAACACGTAAAGAAGAGCTTCTCTTGGGTACGGATGTATTGCAAAAAGTATTTATCTTACGCTCAATGCTGCACAAACAAGAAGATGAAGTCGAAGCACTTCGCTTCCTCTACAGCACAATGCTCAAAAGTAAAAGCAATACCGAATTTCTTGACAGCATGAACGAGTCGAGCAAATAATGAGAGTCGGTGTCTTCGATAGCGGTGTTGGTGGCTTAAGCGTCGTCAAATCACTATTGGAACATCACCTCTTCGAAGAGATCATCTATTTTGGTGATACTGCCCGCGTCCCGTATGGGGTAAAAGATCAAAATACCATTATCCGCTATTCTCTCGAAGCAATCGAATTTTTCAAAAACTTTGAAATTGATTTACTCATCACCGCATGCAATACCGTCAGTGCCTATGCTCTCGATGAGATGCGTCTTCATAGCGATCATGACGTGATCGGAGTAGTAGAACCGGGTGTTTTAGCCCTCAAAAATGCTATCCCTGATACCAATGCCAAGATTCTCATTCTAGGAACCAAAGCAACGGTAAAATCGGGCGCATACGAAAAAGGGCTTAATGCTCTTGGCTACCACAATCTCAGCGCTATCGCAACAGGCCTGCTCGTCCCTATCGTCGAAGAGGGGCTGTATGAAGGGGAAGTACTCCAAAGCACATTGCACCATTATTTTGGCAATTTGACGGAAGCACCGGATGCTATTATCCTTGGATGTACCCATTTTCCCCTTATTGCCAAAGCGATAGAGTCTTACTTCGAGGGAAAAAGCACATTGATCCACTCAGGAGAAGCGATCGTCGAGTATTTGGAGAGTCATTACGATTTTACCAAGCGTTATGAGCATACGGAACTAAAATTTTTCGCCTCTGAAAATCCGGAGGGACTTCGACGTACCGCCAAAGAGTGGCTACAATTATAAATTATAAAGCTGGATTCCCGCCTTCGCGGGAATGACGCTCTTCGTCATACCCAAAGGGTACAAGAACCTTTACAAGGTCCTCGGGCTTGACCCGGGGATCCATCCCCTAAGATACAAGGAGAAGAAATGGCTCAAAATTCAGAGGTATTAGCATTAAAATACCGTCCAAGACGTTTTGAAGAGCTTATTGGTCAAGAGAGTATTTCTCAAACCCTCAGCCTTGCTCTTGATTCCAAGCGTCTCTCTCATGCCTATCTTTTCTCAGGACTTAGAGGTTCGGGAAAAACGTCTACGGCGCGGATTTTTGCCAAATCACTGATGTGCGAAAACGGTCCGACCTCCTCTCCCTGCGATGTGTGCGTTCACTGTGTTATGGCAAATGAAGGTCGTCACATCGATATTATCGAAATGGACGCCGCATCAAGTCGCAAAATCGATGACATACGGGACCTTATCGAGAACACCAAATACCGCCCTGCAAGTGGAAATTTTAAAATTTTTATCATCGACGAAGTCCATATGCTCACCAAAGAGGCGCACAATGCCCTCCTTAAAACCCTCGAAGAGCCTCCTGAGTATGTTAAATTCATCCTCGCTACGACCGATCCTCTCAAGCTTCCTCCAACGATCCTCAGTCGTACACAGCACTTTCGATTTAAACGGATCAGCCATCCCAACATCGTCCACCATCTCAGTCACATCCTCCACCTCGAAAACATCGAATTCGAGCCCGAAGCTCTTGATATTTTGGCGCGTAGCGGGTCGGGGAGTTTGCGCGATACTCTTACCCTGCTCGATCAGGCAATCATCTACTCCAAAGGATTCGTAGACGTAAAAACGGTCGCTGATATGCTGGGACTTCTCGATCCTGAAACCATCAGCACCCTTTTTGAGGCTGTTTTTGCTAAAAATCGCACTGCCCTTATTGCTATGCTCAAAGAGCTTGAATCTTACGAAGCGGAAATGGTCGTCGATGAACTCATCGCCTACCTCAAAGATCGCCTGTATGAAGCAGATCACCGCTTTAGCCCGCTGGTTATTGAGCGATTTTTCAGAATTTTAAGTGATGCTAAAAGTCTCTTCGCTCTCAATGCCGATGGTGGCTTTGTCATCAGTCTCATCCTCTTCAAGATGATCGAAGCACTTAAGATCAAAGAGATCGATGAGATGATCGAATCCCTCGAATCGCGCACACCGCTGAGTGCAGCACCTGTAAGTATTTCTTCAACACCCATAGAGCAGCCTATTTCCAAAATAATAGCCTCCCCAACACCTCAGGCGACGTCACCCTTTGATCTACTCTGCGATAAAATCCGTGATCGTGATGATGCCCTCTCTAAATCTTTTGAGAACACTATCCGCTATGTCTCATTTGAAAACGGGACGTTAACATGGGAAAGCTGTGCTGAGGGAAATGACAAAGAGCTTCTCAAGCACAGCTACTCCATCATCCGTCAATTTGTCCGTGAGATTTTTGGCTTAGAAACACAGATAAAGTCTCAACCGTGTTCCAAAGTAAACGAGACCATTACACCACAAGAACCAACTCCAGCGCGCGAAATAGCCGAAGAGCCGCCATTGCCGCCTGAAAGCATAACGGAAGCGTCCTCTATGGTCGAAGATGTCGAGATCGGTGTAGGAAGCTGCGTCAGCCAATGCGATGAAGTGAGTATAAAAGAGTTCGACGGCTCCGATGTCCTCAAAGAGCCGATGATTCAACGGGCGTGCGAACTGTTTGAAGCGACGAAAATTACGGTGCAGTCGAAGGTATAACCTTCTTCGTCATTCCCGCGAAAGCGGGAATCCAGCTTTTAGCTATGTTAACTTTATAATTCTTTACCCACAACACGCTTTTCTAACGCTGTTTTCAATTGATTTTTAAATCCATAAATATCTTCAATTTTATCAATATTTATTTTATTCTCTGACCCTTTTTCATCACCTGGAAAGGCTATTGCTTTTTGTTTTCCATTAAAATACAAACGACAAAGCCATTTCGTCACTTTACCTTGATACATAATTGTAAAATAGTTCACAGTATCTTTAAACGTAATATTAACCATATCTGTTGAATCACCAAGCAGAGACTTGACGACGTAGTAACCTTCTAATTCTTCCTCTGTAGTAATAATTTGATTTTTATCTTCTTGAACTGCTTCATCCTCTAAAGGTAAATCAATTTGTAGATTTGTTTGCAGTGCATTGATTTTATCGCTTGCCATGTCATGCAAAACTTCTGCAAATGATTTTTTAATATACCCTCGAAATTCATCAATAATAGTGGAAGTCATCATCTTATCAGTCAATTTACGTGCAAAGAATTTAACAAATTCATCTGATGGTGATTCTGTTTCAGTTTTAAAAACCGATTGAATTTCCCGATGATACTTTTTTGCACTTGCCATAGTTAAAATCAAATCTACATCAAGATTATCTCTGGCAAATTTTTCAAGTTCTTTAATATCACGATCTCGTAAATTATCAAGATTAACAACAAGAAATGGTGTTTTATCCATACGATTAGTCTCTTCCATATCTGAAAAGAATCGATATTCTATTCCATTAGTTAATATGGCAAATTTTGAATCCGTAACATTAAAATAGCGGATTAGCTGATTGTTATGATTATCTAATTTTTCAGTATGATTCTTAGCTTCTATAACAATAATAGGCTTACCATCCCGAAGAATTGCATAATCTACTTTTTCCCCTTTTTTGGTTCCTATATCTGCTGTAAATTCAGGAACAATAATAGTCGGATCAAATACATCGTATCCTAATGCACTCAAAAAAGGCATGATGAATGAATGCTTTGTTGCTTCTTCCATCAAAATTTTTTCTTTTAAATTTTTAATTCGCTCTGCTAATTGTTTTAATCTAATGTCAAGTTCCATGTGTTTCCTTCTAAATATAAAAACAAATATTTACTAAAATTGCTTGTTTTTAGAAAAATATTTCTCATTGTTAATCATTATAGCAAAATATTATCTATTTTTTAATATTAATGGATAATATTTTTCGAATTTTCTTTGTAGATTTGTTTTAATAAAATTTTTAAATGAAACTGACTCAACAAGATATGGCACGTATTCTAGGCATCACTACGGCAACCCTCAGAAATTGGCGAAAAGATAAACCAAGTCTCTACAAGATCGTCATGCAGGGATTTGAAGTCGAGGATGTGAAAGAAACGCTTCGTGAAAGTTTGGAAAAGTTAGAACGTATGGGGCAGAATCTCAAAAATAAATAGGGGGGGCAAGGGGTAAAACCCCTTGGCTACGCTAATTAAGCATAGGTGCAAAAATGCACAAAAGCAGTAGTGTGAATAACAGCTTATCCATAAAGACCCCCTCATTGTAGTTTTTGGAGGGCAAAAAAAAAGGTCAAGGGGTAATTAATCCCTTGACCTTAGCTTTACCGCTCCATCAACTACAATGAAAAGTGTTATTCACAAAAAAATTATAGCATATTTTTCACAAAAATAATAAATCCAATTTTATCTCTTCCTCCACACCGACATTTGCGAAATCGTGTGCTGAAATTTACGCGACGTTTCACGAATCACGAACGGGATGTCTTCGGTTGCTATAAGTTCAAAATTTTCATCTAATAATTTTTTTAATCCCTCCAGTGTTGAGACTTCGTTGCCATTTTCGTCTTTATACCCACCAATCCAAAATTCTTTGGCCGTATATTCTTCTCTCCATGTATAGGGAGATGTGAGTAGCAAAACTCCTCCATGATTGATCCGCTCATGGATGCTTGTTAAAAATAGCTGCGGCTGATAAAGTCTGTCTATAAGATTTGTCGCCATAATCAAATCATAGTCTTTAAACTCAGGATCTAAAGCACACGCATCCCCCTGAAAAAACTGTGCTTTTACGCAAGAATCTCTGAAACTGTACATTGTCATATCGATAAGGAGTTGCTTCTTCAAATCCCCTTCCCCATTTTGTGCATAACGTATTTGACCATTTTTTTGAAGCTCTTCCGCCGCATCAATAAACGCTTGAGAATAATCAACACCATCGACACGATCAAAACTTTGCGTCAATTCAAACGACGCACGTCCCGTGGCGCACCCCAGATCCAGTGCTTTTTTTTGTTGAGTTCCCTTGGAATATCCAATTGACTTTTGAGCGCACGTCAATGCAAAATTCTCAACGCCAAAATAGTCATCTCCATATTGAAAATCACAATATTGTGAGACCAACTCATCTGTTTCGTAAATATTTGTTTCTTTCATTGTCCCCACCTAGCTTTTTAATAACGGAAGGGTATTAAGCAAATTTTCACAATATTCCCACTGATCCAATGTCTCTTTCCACTCCTTTGGAATCGCATTCACCCCCCTATAAGCGCCCAATACCATCCCAATAGCAATAGCACGTGAGGCATTATCACCCCCTACCATAGCATTGGCTTGCAGCGCCTTTTTCAGAGCCTCTTCTTGATCGGCATATTTGAGTATAAAATAGACAGCACCCGGAAGTGTCCCCTCAGTCGGGCTCGCTTTTCCTACTTTTATCGGCTCTGAGCGTCCAATATCCCACAATCGTGCCATACTGGTCAACGCCAAATCATCGACAAACGGCTCCCTTGATAATGGAGAAGCGGGATTGGTTGCTTCGGTAAATTTTGCAATCGCCTGAGCCACCTTCGTCTCAAAAAAGCCCCCCATTTGCACGGCAACGGCTTCAATAGCCTCTTGAGGGGTAAAACCATTGATGACACGATGCGTTACACGCGCAAAAAACTCCCCACCGCCCAGTGCTTCACTGTTTTTATGGGTAAACATACACTCTCGTGCAACACTTGCTAACTCTTCTTCGTTTTCATAATAACCATGTGCAGCAACATGACGAATCGCCATTGCATTCGAAATTCCCCCTAAACGCTCTATAGGGACACCCTGTCGTACTTGCGAATAGGTCTCTTTGGTCATCGTACAAATCCATGACCCCCAACCGTTTTCAAGACGGTTCATCCAGTGCGGAATCATGGCACTCACATCAAACGCTCTTGGCGGTACAGCAATAGAGCTCAAATGCTCCAAGACAACTACATTATAATCGCCATAATCGGTTGTCCCACCAGCACTTTTACCCGGATGGTAGTTACGCTCGCCCCATCCGATACCATGCGTTTGACCCCCCATCATCTCTCCGGGGGACATAAACTTCTCAACAGGCTTTTCACCATATGCCTTATAAATCTTTTGTGCGTCATACTCGTAATGACTCCCTAAACAGAGGGCATCACCGACTAAGGCACCGAAGAATGCCCCTTTAATTGCTTCTTCTTTTGTCGTATTGTTCATGATAAATACCTAATTTTTTTACGAGTTTAGCCGATTAAAGTGATAAGTTTAAAATACTTTATTGCTTTTTCACTTTTTTTCAGCTATACTTCAGATATTGAAAGATGATTTAGAGTTTCATCTTTGGCTAGCTCTCTATTGAAGACCTTTTGTTAACAGTACGGCCCGCTCTAAGAATACTCCACTTTATATTTTCGACCACCGCGGCAACGGGGTGTATTTTTAACAAAAAGGTCTACTATGGCAGATGTAATTAACGGAACAGTAAAATGGTTCAACGGCGAAAAAGGTTTTGGATTTATCCAACAAGATAACGGAGACAAAGATTTGTTTGTTCACTTTCGTCAAATCAACCGTACTGGTTATGGCCGTGTTTCACTTGAAGAAGGTCAAAAAGTAACTTATACTGTTGGCCAAGGTGAAAAAGGTCCACAAGCAGAAAACGTTACTCCACTGTAACTTCTCTTCTCGGGCAGTTTTTCTGCCCGATCCATCAATCTCAATACACAACACACACTCCTATTTTATCAATTCTATAATTTATTCCGCTAAGACACACTTATATCAGGTGTTTTAAAGAGCTATTTTAAGGATACACTATGGAAAGCAGAGAAGCCGTTTTAGATGCCCTTGCAAAAGGCAAAAAACTGACCAGCAATGTAACTGGACTACAATACCACCTTGTTGATGGTAAGCTTCATGCCCGCCATGGCGAAAAAAGTGACTGGCACGAGAGTGAATTGTCTTTTGACAACCCCCCTTCATGGCTCAACTTAAGAGATTAAGGAGATAAGGTGAACGGTACCGAACGTAAAAATATCCAATCCGGAAAACGAGTCTCTATCGTACTCAAACAAGATCAATCTACCGGTTCTCTTACCGAGGGAATCGTCCGAGACATTCTAACAAGCTCGTCCTCTCATCCCCATGGTATCAAAGTGCGGCTAATGAGTGGCGAAGTGGGACGCGTCAAAGAGGTTTTTTAACTTCTTCATATAAGGGTGAAATTATCACTTTTTTGCCGTTTGAATTTTGTTTGACGTATTCGACGATCATTCCATGAAAATGGGCAAAGATCATTGCTAAATCCGTCTCATTAAAATGACTTCGTATCCCCCTCTCGCACCATTCTTTAAGATCATCATAGGATTCAAACTCATACCCAAAAGCTCTTAACAATCGCGCTGTGTAGCTATCCACAACCATCACATCACGTCCACAGGCATAACACAAAATGGAATCGGCGGTCTCAGGGCCAATCCCCTTTTGCGCCAGTAGCCACTCGCGATCCACCCTAAGAGCAAACGCATCAAATGAGCCAAAATCTTCGATCATCCTTTGAGAAAGACGAATGATATTTTGAGCTTTGGCCTTAAACAGTCCGCTTGGACGGATCAGTTCCATAAGAGTTTCAACATCGCATTGAGAGAGCGCTTCAAAAGTTAAAAGATGATTTTGAGAGAGGTTGAAAAGAGAAATTTGGACACGTGTCCATTGGGTATTTTGAGTAAGTATCGCTCCGACAACAACCTCCAAAGTTCCATACTCCGGCCACCAAAGCGGTGGGGATTTTTCGAGAAGATTTAATCTTTCAATGGCAGTATAAAGTTCGAAAGAGTCGACAAGTTCCACTA
>JAUYSQ010000072.1 GCA_030696285.1 Sulfuricurvum sp.
TACCCTTTTTATAATCCCAAAAAAAGCTATTTTGTTCCTTCCGCTTACCCTTCTTGTCTTAGTATCGGTATTTCATAACACCATAAATATTGATTTGAATATTGTCAATCTGCTTCCCGATTCATCCGTTGAACGTGAGAAAATCAAAGACTTCGAAGAGACAAGGCTACCCACGTTACCCTTCGTTGTGAACGTAAGCACTAAGAATGGAAGTTTTTCGGACGAGCAGGTGATGCAAAAGCTCATTGAATTTCAACACAGACTTGAACCTCTAATCCCGGGAAAGATAGTCGCAAGTGCCCCTAAAGCGTTTAATGAATTTTCAGCATTAGCTCCCGATCAGGAAAATCCAAATCTTTTGGCCCAATTTTTATTGGCAGAGACCTTCAGCGAGCACCCTTTTAGCTTATACTCTCCCGATCGGAAAAAAAGCACTATCGTGGCAGCAATCCCATTGACCATGAGTACAGAAACGATGCGAACAATGATGGCTAATATTCAAGAGCTCGGGAACCATTATCCTGAATTTACAGTGGATATTCGTGGGAAAATTTCTGATTTTGACTATTTTATCCATATTTTTGTTAAAGAATTTTTGATAGGATTGGTAATGACACTCGCGGCTACGGCGTTGTTTTTTTGGTTTTATTGTCGAAATATCATGAGTGTTCTGACAATCGTTTTTTCCGCACTTTTCTCTTTGGGAATTTTGGGATTATTTCACTTTATTTTTAACAAACAGATCACCATTTTAACCCTGCTCAATGTAATCCTCTATGCAGGGCTTATTACTGATTCGCTGATCCAGCTTTTTGTGTGCTACAAACGCGAAGGTGAAACGTGTGAGAGAAGTGTTTTACAGCCCGTTTTTATCTCAAATTTTTCGATTTTGATCTGTTTGGGAGGGATGTTTTTTGTGGGAGGGATGATGAGAGCTTTTGCATTTGAGTTAGCAATTCTTCTTGCTGCAAATCTTATTTTTATCCTTTGGATCGTTCCGATTTTACACCGCCGCTACCTTACGGCTTGCAGTGTGTAAGAGCGGATTGGGTAAAAATTTTACTATCAACGACAGTTTGAATCGAATCTTCATTGATATCGTATGACAAGGTTTCATTTTTGATATGATCGAGAATATGCCATTTAGTGATCATCGTTTGTCCGCGAAGCTCTTTCACCTCATCAATAAAAACCTCTTTTTGAAGTTGACTATTTTCAAAAACATCCATTTTTTTCAAAACAATATCATCCACTGAAATTGTATAAATCGTTTGTGTCTCGTCTTCTTTTTTTAAAAGTTGATAAAACGACTTTCCATGATCGGTAATCGTTTTAAGAAAACGTAATTCTTCTTTGCCATTTTGCATTTCAGAATACGAAAGTCCCAAACCAAAAGCCTCTTCTTTTTCATTTTGCTTTGGTACTAGACGGACACGATCGAGAGCCGGAAAATAGACAAAAGTTTGAGAATCACTTTTGCTTTTTTTGAGCAGCATTGCTGTCCCTTTTACTTTTGAGGGGGATGCAAAACAAACGAGGAGTGATGATTCTCGTTCTCCTTCCATTCGTGCCAAACTAAACATCTGTTTTTCCAGATAGCTTCCGCTTCTAATCGTCGATGAAACCTGAAATTTTATCTGCGGTATCGAGAGAATTTTAACGGTTTTTTGATAAATATCACTGGCACTGGGCGCAGCATAAAGGGATGCTACGCTGAGACACAGGGTGATTAATAGTCGCCTTGTATCCAATCCAGAGCCTTTAATGTCGATTCACGCAATGCCACTTGATTATTCAAGACCGTCAGCTCATATTCTTGCATATTGGCCAACATTTGCTGCGTCATTCCCCCGATAACTGTTATGATTTGATCCTCTGAAGCAGGAGTGTACCACTGACGGTCAAAGACGATCGCCATCCCCATCAGCATAACATTGCTGATCTGTTTCATTCCGCCATAAATCAGCAGTCCGAAATCGAGAATCAGCATTTCCGTATAGACGATCAGTTGTTCGGTATAGACGATACGATCGGCCATCTCACCGATACGATCAGCCATAACCCCGATCTGTACCGCCATCCATAGAATCCGATCTGCCATAAGACCTACCTCTTCACCGCGTGATGCAAAGAGATAGCCATACTCCATCCCCTGCATCGCAAAGGTATACGCATCATTTTCTGTTTTTGTGGTAAACGCATAAGCCAAATCCGCCATATGACTCGCGAATAAAACGGCTTGTGTTGGCATATCCCCTGCTGAGGCCAGATAATCGGGTGCTGTAACGCTAGGGATAGTAACGCTTGGCGTCGACCCAGTTGTTAATCCTAATCCGGTTAATGCATCTGCCATTTCTGAAAATGTGACATCGGAGACCAAATTCTCTATCTCTGGAGTATTGAATAAAAAGGCAAACGTTTGAGCATCCACACCCACCGTCTGAGCATCTGTTTCTGAGGGATAGACATTTGCCAAAATTTTCATCACAATCCCAAGCGACCCTAAAATCAAGGATTGTCCATTTAATGATGCTATAAAAGCATTATCATCGTCTGTCAGCGTATACGTCCCATCTGCAGCCGTCGCCAATACATCAATCCGCTCTTGCGTGGAGGTCATAATACTGCTCATCACACTGTCGATAAAAGAGGTCAAGGTCAGAATTAACTGACTTTGTAACGATGCTGCTTGCAAGAGGGCTTGCAGTTCTTGCTGTTCTTGGGTTGTTAACGCTGCAGCGGCCACTTGAGTCGTGGCCTGTTCTATTTTTTTCAAACCGGCAATACCGAGCGCACTTACAACCGCAATCGACATTTTTCCAAGACTCAAAACAATATCGGTATTGGATGCCAATGAAATATTGCTCAAACTCTTCTCTTGAATCCATTTCAGAATTTTTTCAATCGCATTAAATGCCGCCGTTGCATACGAATAATTAACCACTCCATCCGCAATTTGTATCACGGCAATAACACCCTCAATCGCTACTGTAAATAAATTGATCGTAAGGGAGCTGAGATTCAGCGTCGTCAAACTCTCAACCAAAGAATCGAGTCCGGTACTCGTCGTGGCAGAAGCGAGTTGCAATGCTGCTGCTGATTGTACACCTGCTTGTCCGGAAGTTTTTTGCTTGTAGCCATGCAGACGTAGAGATGCTTTTAACTTCGTGATTTGATTCGTAGCCTCAGCATAGGCGCTATTATGTTGATCTAAATAAGCCTGCCATGTCGGAATCGTAGCGGGAAGAACTCCAGTATTTCCAGTAAAGACAGATGCAGTGGAGACAAAAGTATTAGACGAAACCGATGCCAAACTCACCGATGCCGGCGTCGAACTTGGTGCAGTCAGTAAATTAGCAGAGGCCACGTTAACTACAGCACGTTGAATACTTCCTGCGCTTTGCAAGGTCGATATTGAAGCTACCGATGTATCCGTAGCCGATACAGTCGCTACAGGAGCCGATCCGCCACCGCCTCCTCCGCAACCGTTCAGAGAGACGATACCTGGCAAGGCAACAGCTGCCGCAACACTGTATCGTAAAAACTTTCTTCGTTCCATATTCTCTCCCTACTTTCATCAAAGTTACAAGTATTAACACTGTAACCATTTTGTAATAAATTATATGAAGTTATAACCATTGATGTCAACACTAAATAAATATTAATATATCTCATTCTTTTTAATATAGTTTTCTCTTATTGATAAATAATAAATAACCCTTGTTGGTTGCATTAATATTTTTAAAATCGACTCTATGAGATAATACCGACATGAAAATACTAATGATTGATCACAATGGGTTACAGCTTCAGACACGTAAAATGCTACTCGAAGAAGAGATAGAAGGTGTTATTGATACGGCTACAACATTAGGTGAGATATATCTTGTTTTTAAAAAAGGGGCGTATGATCTTGTCATTATCGATCATGTGATTGAAAATGGTCAACAATGCATCGACCATATCCTAGATGTAGTTCCCATGCAGCCTATTTTAGTAGTCAGTAATGCTATCCACTGTGTTATTACGCGATGTGAGGATTGTGTCAATCAACACAGTATCCGTCGTTTAAACAATCCAACGCCGATCCGGAATATAGCGCGTATGGTCAAAGGATTCAAAGACTATACCTGTGATCATTATGACGAAGAGACCAATAAAATACATTTCTAATATTAACGCGTCGCCGTATAACCTGTCTGTGCTACACTGCGCTGCATCTCGCGCAGCGTCACGTTCTCATCTGTGGTGACGAGTGCACTCTCTTTTTTAAAATTCACCTTTGCTTCTCTCACACCCGGAACACTCAACAGCGCTTTTTTAACGGCAAGAGTACAGGC
>JAUYSQ010000074.1 GCA_030696285.1 Sulfuricurvum sp.
TGTGCAAAAAGAGACAAATTCTTCTTTAGAGGTTGTGAAACCGTGAAGTTTTTTGAGCGGATACTCTTGTTTTTTCATGATGGAGTGGGTTAGGGCTCGAAAGGTTCCCCCGATCCCAATGAGTGTCTGTGTAGCCTCAAAAGGAAGTGACATCAGGGCATCGTCAATGTATTTAATTGCCCCTTCTATGTCGTTGTGATCCATAAAAAGCTCTTTGAGTCGTACGGTACCAATATTGAGGGAATGCATGGCTTCCACTTTGCCATTATTGAGGAGGGCAAATTCGCTGGAACCTCCACCGACATCGACGGTGATCGCATTCACAGGTGCCAAAAGATTGGCACATGCAATTCCTCCAAGATATGCCTCTTTGGCCCCGTCGATCACTTTGATGGAGAGATGATGTTCTCGTTGTATGCGAGCAATAAATTCATGGGCGTTGGGAGCATCGCGCAGTGCTGAGGTAGCAACACAGAGGATTTTTCGGGCTTTAAAAGAGCGGGCAATTTGGAGAAATTCACCTAGGGCATCGGCAGTACGATCCATGGCAATGGTTTGTAAATATCCGTCATTGGTGTAGGCATGTTCAGGGAGACGGACGGAGCTTTTGACTTCATGGACGATGTGAAAGGCAAAACGGCTTGTTTTTTGAATCACCGCGAGACGCATTGAGTTAGACCCAATGTCGATAACCGCGGTACAGCTTGCCATTTACTGTTCTTCTTCGGTCAGCTGCTTGTGTTTGTATAGAAGCTCTTGCATGGTCTCTACGTTGTCTTTATCGGGGATGATACAATCAACGGGACAGACAGCGATACATGCAGGTTCATCGTATGTTCCTACGCATTCAGTACAACGATCCGGATCGATGATATAGATCGGATCACCCTCTTCGATGGCATCCATCGGACACTCTTCGCGACACGCGTCACAAGCAATACATTCATCGAGTATAATTAATGGCATTTGGTAACCTTGATACTTTAGGATTAATAGGATAATGGGCGATTTATAGCAAAAGGAAGCTTAAGGGGAGGTTTGTTTTACCGTTGCGGCAGTAAACAATAGAGCTTTGAGGGGAGAACCAGTCTTGCAACTGTTCCGTCAATGCCATCGGTACGATTGGTGATGCTTATATGTGCTCCGATGGCTTCTGCTGCACTTTTGGCCAGAAAAAGTCCTAATCCAACTCCCGATTTATTTCCTTGGCGCTTAAAAGGGGCAAAAAGATCAACACTTTCATCGATTCCACACCCTTCATCAATCACTTCGATAATGATATCGGTTTGGTTCAGGTAGCTTTGAAAGAGAATTGTTTTTCCATCGGGGGTGAATTTCATCGCATTTTGGAGAAAATTTTGCAATATTTGATTGAGCAGGGTCATTTGGAGTACCGCATGAAAGCTCTCCGGCTCAAAATGGGTTTTGAGCGTTTTGTTTTCACTGTGTGCCAAAAGTCTAAAATCTCCCTCCCATTTCTTGAGAATTTGGATAATATCAGCTTCTGTCGGCATCTCCAGCTGGGCCCCCTCTTGGCGTCCTATATTGAGAATATTAGCGACAATTTTATTCATCTCATCAACACTTTGATTGGTGATGCGGATCGCTTCAATGTACTCTTCCGCCGATCGTTTTTTGATAAGGGTCACTTGATTTTTGAGTTTGATAACGGCAAGCGGCGTTTTAAGTTCATGTGCAGCACCGATAAAAAGCTCTTTTTGATATTTGACAAAATTTTGTATCCGTCCCATCAGACGGTTGAGCGTTTCCCCAAGCGGTTCAAACTCTTCAGGGAGATGTTCGACTTGGATGGGACGGAGAAGATGCTCGTTCATATTGGCAAGCCTGCGAGTCAATGCGCTGACAGGGGCAATCAGCATTTTAGAAAAAGCGATCGCATAAAGAATAATCACGATAAATCCAAACGCATTGATTAAAAAGATGGAGCGCAGTATTTTTTGAAGCAGTTGCTGTGTTGGGGTAATATCACGGCTCACTTTGAGATAGGTGGAACGTTCAAAATCAAAGGGATAAATCAAGGTTAAGGAGGTTGTTCTATTTTTGTGTGATGTTTCATAAAATTCAAGAAGATTTTCTTCTTTTTTGAGGGTAACCAGCTCGACAGTAAGTCCGCTTAAGAGATCGGAACCATTTTGTTGCGCAGTTATCAGTGAATTTGAGGTACAAATATTTTGGGCAGCACTGATGAGTTCGGTTTGTTTCTCGTCGTAAATGGATTGTTGTATAAAAAGGTACAAAAAGGAGGAAAATAGGAGAACGAGTGCCGCCGAAGCGACAATCAGTTGAATTAAAAAACGACGTCTTATGCTTCGTTTTGAAAACATAATCCGTCTCCTTTTAGCATATTTGAGTTAAATCTTTCACATTTTTGTGAAAAGCTTTAGGGGGTTGCAAGGGACAATCTTGTCCCTGCCATCTAAACCGGCTTTGCCGGTTTGGATGTATAACATTACTTAATTAATTTCTTTTGGAAAACAAAAGCGGTATCCACGACGACGGACAGTTTCAATCGTCGTAATTCCGAGTGGTTTATCCATTTTTTGGCGAATTTGGTTGATAGCAACCTCGATAACATTTGGCGTTACGAGTTCAGGCTCTTCCCAGATTGCATCCAAAAGCTGCTCTTTAGAGACAATTTGATCACGGTGACGAGCGAGGTGAGTCAACACTTCAAACGGTTTACCCTTAAGTTCAATCTCTTTTTCTTTGTAAATGATTTTCTCTTCTTCAGGGTTGATGATGAGATCGTCAATTTCGATGATGTTACTTCCGCCAAAACGCAAACGCGCTTCGATACGAGCGATAAGAACATCAAAATCAAACGGTTTACGGATATAATCATCCGCACCGGCACGAAGTGCTTCGATTTCGCTCTCATTATCATCACGAGCAGAGAGAACAACTACAACTGTTTTTGGAGTGTTACGTTTAATATCAGGGATGATATCAACACTGTTTCCATCAGGAAGCATCCAATCCATTAGGATCAGGTCGTAGTTACGGATGTCGAGATAATACTCACCGTCTTTTAGTGTCTCAACGACATCGCTTTGGTAGCCAAACTCTTTGAGCCCTTCTGCTAGGGTCTTATTGAGAGTTACTTCATCTTCGATAATTAAAATGCGCATTTACGTTCCTCGAAAGCGGATATTTTCCCGAAATTATAGCATACTTTTAGAAAATTTTAAACTCTTTTTAAATAATTTTTAAAAAATGGAATGGTTTTGAACGAAATCAGTGTATTTTGGGATCAAGATTTATCCCCGACAATACGGGGAGAAGAATTATTTTGCAGGATTTGGGATAATTTTGATTTCAACACGGCGGTTAGTTTCTCGTCCTGCTGCCGTATCATTGGTTGCGACAGGCATGCTTTCGCCGTAACCGACCGATTTTATTCGACTTGAATCCACGCCTTGCGCACTCAGTGCTGAGCTTACACTTTGGGCACGTAATTGGGAGAGTTGGAGATTATCAGCATTACTCCCTACGTTGTCGGTATGCCCTTGCACTTCGATTTTTGTTTCAGGGTATTTGCTCATGACACCCGCGATATCGCTCAATACTGGATTGAAATTAGGCTTGATGTTTGCTTTGCCTGTATCAAAAGTAATTCCGCCAGGCATATTCAGATTGATAGTATCCCCTTGGCGTTGAACCTCAACTCCTGACCCCTTGAGTTCTTGGTTAAGTTCGGCTTGCTGTTTATCCATATACGTACCGATCCCATAACCGGCGAGCGCACCTATCGCGCCTCCGATTACAGTACGTTTAGTACTATGGTTGCTGGTAGATTTACCGGCAATGGCTCCGGCAACACCGCCGATAAGCGCTCCTGTTTGAGCATTGGTAAGACCGGTATCCGTTCCTGTACATCCGATAAATAATGCGCCTGCTGTTATAAGCGATAGAACTGTTTTTTTCATATACTTTCCTTTTAGTGATTGAATGTTTTTATAAAATGTATTATAGTCTACAATTGTGAATGAATTGTTGACTAAAAGAGGATATGGTGCTCTACTCCGACGGTACAATTGGAGAGAATATTTGGTTTTCGAATGGTTAGAATAAGCTCACGAATCAGCGGGAAACTTTTTTTGAGGGCTTTGGTAACGAAGTCGAGAGCCTCTTCGATGAGGAAGAATTTTTCTGTTGTCATGCTCTTTTCGATGAGACCTGCGATTTCGGCATAATTAATAAACTCTTTTTCGGAATAAGCGTATTCAATC